>NZ_LWER01000384.1:0-64498 GCF_001634775.1 Sulfitobacter sp. HI0027 | reverse complement strand
CATGACCGACAAGATCCTGACCGCGCGCGGGCTAAAGAAACATTTCAAGACCTCGGGCGGTGGCTTGGCGAAAGGGGCCACGGTCAAGGCGGTCGATGGTGTCTCCTTCGACGTGCGCCGCGGAGAGACCTTTGCCATCGTCGGTGAATCCGGCTGCGGCAAATCCACCCTCGCGCGGCTGCTCATGCGACTGCTGACCCCAACCGAGGGCGATGTGCAGTTTGACGGCAGCGATGTGCGCAGCCTTGCCGGGCGCGACCTGACCGCGTTGCGCCGAGACATGCAGTTCATCTTTCAGGACCCCTTTTCGTCGCTGAACCCGCGCATGAGCGTCGGCAAGCTGGTCGGCGAACCGCTGGAGACGCATTTCCCAAAAATGTCCGCCTCTGAGCGGCGCGGCAAAGTGGCGGAACTGCTGGCCAAAGTCGGCCTGCGCCCCGAGCACGCGGAACGCTACCCACATGAATTTTCGGGCGGCCAGCGCCAACGGATCGGGATTGCCCGCGCGCTGGCCTCCGCTCCGAAGCTGGTGATCGGGGATGAGCCTGTCTCGGCCCTTGATGTGTCGGTGCAGGCGCAGGTGATTAACCTGCTCGGCGATCTGCGCGATGAGCTGGGGCTCACGCTGGTGATCATCGCCCATGACCTCGCTGTGATCCGCCATATGAGCGACCGTGTGGCGGTGATGTATCTGGGCCAGATCGTCGAACAGGGTGATGTCGATACGGTCTACAACCACCCGCGCCATCCCTACACCCGAGCTTTGCTCTCGGCCATTCCAGTTGCCGCGCATGGTGCACGCACACCGCAAACCGCACTTGAGGGCGAGATGCCAAGCCCGGCCAATCCGCCTTCGGGCTGCCGTTTCCACACCCGTTGCCCCTATGCCAAAGAACGCTGCGCGAGTGAGCCGCCTGCCCTGCGCGAAACCGATGCAGGCGACGGTCATATCGCCGCTTGCCACTATTTCGAAGAGATCGCCGCCGCGACGCCGGACCTCGGCCTTGCCGATGCGCCCGAACGTGCCCCCGGCGCGGCGGCACGCTTTGCGCTTTACCAAGACGCCATGCGGGATCGGACAACGCTCCGCCCCCGCCAAGACCAAGAATAACAGGCTAAAACAGACTTAATGAAACGACAGGAGAGTTCGATATGACACTGACCAAAATGACCCTCGCCGCCGCGCTGCTGGGGGCCACGACCCTCGGCGCGCAGGCGGCCGACCTGCGCATCGCGCTACAATCTGATGCCGATGTGCTGGACCCCGACCAGTCGCGCACCTTTGTGGGGCGGATCGTCTATACCTCGCTTTGCGACAAGCTGGTGGACATTACGCCTGATCTGGAAATCATCCCCCAACTGGCGACCGAATGGTCCTTTTCCGAAGACGGCAAACAGCTGACCATGAAGCTGCGCGACGATGCGGTCTTCCACGATGGCACGCCGTTTGATGCCGAGGCCGTGGCCGCCAACATCGACCGCAGCCAGAACCTTGAGACCTCGCGCCGCAAGTCCGAGCTTTCCTCCATCACCGGTGTCGAAGTGCTGGGCAGCCATGAAATCCGCTTTGATCTGGCCGATGCCGACGCCACGCTGATGGCGCAGTTCGCCGACCGCGCGGGCATGATGGTTTCCCCCACAGCTGCCGAAGCGGCGGGCGATGACTTTGGCCTGAACCCGGTTTGCTCGGGCCCCTACCAGTTCAATGAGCGTGTGGCCCAAGACCGGATCGTGCTGGAGAAATTCGCCGACTACTACAACGCCGACGAATACCACTTTGACAGCGTGACCTACCTGCCGATCCCTGACACCACCGTGCGTCTGGCGAACCTGCAATCGGGCGACATCGACATGCTTGAACGCCTCGCCGCAACCGATCTGGCGCAGGCCGAAGGTGACGACGGCGTCAAGGTCGAAAGCGCCGTGTCGCTGGGCTATCAAGGCATCACCATCAATGTCGCCAATGGCGAAAAGGGCGACAACCCTTGGGGCAACGACAAACGTCTGCGTCAGGCGCTGAGCTATGCGATCGACCGCGAAGCAATCAATCAGGTCGTTTTCAACGGCGCCTTCGCCGCGGGCAACCAGCCCTTCCCGCCGAACTCGCCTTGGTACAGCACCGACTTCCCCGTGCCTGAGCGTGACGTAGAAAAGGCCAAGGAACTGCTGGCCGAAGCAGGCTTTGCCGATGGGATCGACCTTGAGGTACAGGTGCCCAACACCACGATCCCGCTGCAACTGATGCAGGTCGTACAGTCCATGGCGGCAGAGGCGGGGATCAACATCTCGATCACCTCCAAGGAATTCGCGACGCTGCTGGCCGACCAATCGGCGGGTGACTATCAGGCGAGCCAGATCGGCTGGTCGGGCCGTGTGGACCCCGATGGCAACATCCACCAGTTTATGACCTCCGATGGCGGCATCAACGATTCCAAGTTCTCGAACCCGGAAGTGGATGAGCTGCTGAACAAGGCGCGCAAATCCAACGATCAAGACGTGCGTCGCGAAAGCTATACCGCGGCCCGTGCGATCCTGAACGAAGAGCTGCCGATCGTGTACCTCTATCACCAGACATGGATCTGGGCGCTGGACTCCGACATCTCCGGCTTCACCCCCTATCCTGATGGCATGATCCGCCTTGAAGGTATGAAAAAAGAAGAAGGGTAAAACCTTCTCCATATGCACCGCCGGGCCGGTCCCGGCGGTGCCCCTCCCCTGAGCGAGACGTTTCAAATGCTGTCCTTCATCCTGCGCCGTCTGGTGATCGCGATCCCGACGATCATCCTGATCTCGGTCTTTGTCTTCACCTTGCAAAAGCTGCTGCCGGGCGATCCGGTGCTGGCCATGGCCGGCGAAGAACGCGACCCGCAGGTGCTGGAATTCCTGCGCGAGAAATACCGCCTGAACGATCCCATCCCGGTGCAGTACTTCACCTGGATCGGTAACGCGCTGACCGGGGATCTGGGCATATCGCTGCGCACCAACCAGCCGGTGCTCGAACTGATCGGGGAAAAGCTGCCCGTCACGATCCAATTGGCGACGATGGCGATGATCTTTGCCCTGCTGATCGGCGTGCCTGCGGGGATCTTCTCGGCCGTTAAGAAGGGCACCGTGACCGATTATGTTGCAAATGTGGTGGCGCTCTCGGGCCTGTCGATCCCGAACTTCTGGCTGGGGATCATGCTGATCCTGCTGGTCTCGGTGAAATGGAAGCTGCTGCCCGCCTCGGGCTATGTGCCCCTGAGCGAAGACCCCATCCGCTCCATCACCGTGATGATCATGCCCGCCTTCGTGCTGGGCACAGCACTCGCCGCCACGCTGATGCGCCACACGCGGTCGGCCATGCTGAGCGTGCTGAGCAGTGACTACGTCCGCACCGCCCGCGCCAAGGGTCTGGTCGAGCGGAAGGTTATCCTCAAACACGCCTTCCGCAATGCGCTGACGCCCATCGTTACCCTGACTGCGCTCTTGTTTGGTGAACTTATCGCGGGCGCGGTGCTGACCGAACAGATTTTCACCATTCCCGGCTTTGGCAAACTCGTGGTCGATGCTGTGTTCAACCGCGATTACGCCGTGGTGCAGGGGATCGTGCTGGTCACCGCCGTTGGCTTTATCTTTATGAACCTGCTGGCCGATGTCGCCTATGTGCTGCTGAACCCCCGCCTGAGGAAGCAATAATGGCCCAACCTGCCACCCCCATCACCATCGACGCCGAAAGCGCCGCTGATCCGGTCCTCTCCGCCCGTCCGGAAAACCGGGTCTGGAAGAAATTCCGCCACCACCGCAGCGCCATGCTGGGCGGCGTGCTGGTGGTTTTCTTCTGCGCCATCGCTTTGCTGGCCCCGTTGCTGCCCATCCCCGACCCTGCCGCCACCGATTGGGGCGCCGTGCGCAAAGGTCCGTCCGCCGCGCATTGGTTCGGGACCGATGAATTGGGCCGCGATGTGCTGTCGCGGCTGATCTGGGGGGCTCAGGCATCCCTGCTGGCGGGGGTCGTTTCGGTTGCCATCGCGCTTGGGCTTGGCGTCCCTCTGGGCATCATTGCCGGGTATTTCGGCGGCTGGACCGATGCGATCATTTCGCGCTGCACCGAGGCGCTGCTGGCCGCGCCCTTCCTGATCCTCGCCATCGCGCTCGCCGCCTTCCTCGGGCCGAGCTTGACCAATGCGATGATCGCCATCGGCATCTCGGCCACGCCGATCTTCATCCGCCTCACCCGCGGTCAAGTGCTCAGCGTCGCCGCCGAGGATTACGTCGAAAGCGCGCGGGCCATTGGCCTGTCGACCCCGCGCATCCTGCGCCGCTACATCTTTCCCAACGTTCTGCCGCCCGTGCTGGTGCAGGCCACGCTGACCGTCGCCACTGCCATCATCGCTGAGGCGTCGCTCTCCTTCCTTGGCCTTGGCCAGCAGCCGCCCGCGCCCTCTTGGGGGTCGATGCTGAACACGGCGAAGAACTTCCTCAATCAAGCGCCATGGATGGCGCTCTGGCCCGGTATTGCGATCTTTATGGTCGTGCTTGGCTTCAACCTTCTTGGCGATGGTCTGCGCGATGCGCTGGACCCGCGCGAACACTGACCGGAGACGACATGACCCCCTTTACCACCCGCCCCGAGATCCGCGGCTCCTTCGGTGTCACCACCTCGACCCATTGGATCGCTTCGACCGTGGGTTTTGGCATCCTCGAAAAAGGCGGCAATGCGTTTGACGCCGCCGCCGCTGCGGGCTTTGTCCTGCAGGTGGTCGAGCCGCATTTGAACGGCCCGGCGGGCGATCTGCCGATCATCTTTCACGACGCGGAAAAGAAGGCGACCAAGGTCGTCTGCGCCCAAGGGGTCAGCCCCGCCGCCGCCAAGCTCGAGCATTTCGAGGAACTCGGGCTGAAACTGATCCCCGGCTCGGGGCTTTTGTCGACGGTGGTGCCCGGTGCCTTTGACGGCTGGATGCTGATGCTGCGCGACCATGGCACCATGGCCCTGCGCGACGTGCTGCAGCCCGCGATCGATTATGCCCGCGACGGGCATCCGGTGCTGCCGCGTGTGTCGAACACCATCAAGGGGTTGGCCGAATATTTCGCCGCCGAATGGCCCAGCTCCGCCGCCGTCTGGACGCCCGGCGGCGCGGCGCCAGAGCCCAATGCCAACTTTAAAAACCCCGATCTGGCCGCCACCTATGAACGGTTGGTCAGCGAGGCCGAAGCCGTGGGCGAAGACCGGAGCGCGCAGATCGAAGCGGCGCGCAAAATCTGGTCCGAAGGGTTCGTGGCGGATGCCATTTTCGACTACCTCGAAGACGCCTGCGTGCATGACGTGTCCGAGCAAAAGAACAGCGCCCTTCTGGCGCGCGAAGATATGGCCAAATGGCAGGCCAGCTACGAAGACACGCTCACGTATGAGTATCACGGCTGGACGGTGCATAAGACCCACGCATGGTCGCAGGGGCCGGTGTTTTTGCAGGCCCTCGCTATCCTCAAACATTTTGATCTGGCCGCAATGGACCCGATGGGCGCCTCCTTTACCCATACGGTGATTGAGGCGATGAAACTCGCCTATGCCGACCGCGAAGCCTACTACGGCGACCCCGAACAGAGCATCATCCCGATGGAAGAACTGCTCTCTGACGCCTATAACGCTGAGCGCGCGAAACTGGTGAACGGCAAAGCGTCCCTTGAGCAGCGCCCCGGCGTGATCGCGGGGTTGGAGCATTTGGCCGAGCGTTATATCGAACGCGCAGCCCGTGATTTCGGCGTCCAGAATGCCGCCCCGCAAGAGCCCACGATGGCCCATCTGACCGAAAAACGCGGCGATACCGTACATCTTGATGTGATCGACCGCTGGGGCAATATGGTCTCGGCCACGCCCTCGGGCGGGTGGTTGCAGAGCAATCCGGTCGTGCCAGGCTTGGGCTTTCCGCTCAACTCGCGCGCGCAGATGTTCTGGCTTGAGCGGGGCTTGCCCACGTCGCTTGCCCCCGGTCGGCGTCCGCGCACCACGTTGACCCCCTCCTTTGCCGAACATTCAGACGGGCGGCAGTTGGTTTTTGGCACACCGGGTGGCGATCAGCAGGATCAATGGCAGCTGATCTGGTTCCTGCGTTTCGTGCATCACGGGATCGACCTCCAAGAAGGCATGGACGCGCCGCTGTTCCATACCATGCATTTTCAAAGCAGCTTCTTTCCCCGCCAAGCCCTGCCCGGCGAGATGATGATCGAACCCAATGTCGGCGCTGCGGTGATCGACGCGCTGCGCGCACGGGGGCATATCGTCACCGTGGCCGAGCCGTGGTCGGTGGGGCGGATGACCGCCGCGCTGCGCAATCCCGATGGCAGCCTTCAGGCCGCCGCGACCCCCCGCCTGATGCAGGCCTATGCCGTAGGACGTTGACCCATGACCTATTCCATCATCGCCCGTGACCCCGAAAGCCATGAGATCGGCATCGCCGTGGCGAGCCGTTTTTTCGCCTGCGGGGCTGCTGTGCCCTATATCGGGCGCCGTGTCGCCGTGGCGACGCAGGCTTTCGTCAATCCGCTTTGGGGGACCGAAGGCCGGCGTATGCTGGAAAGCGGCGACCCCGCCGAAGCACTGCTGAAGGAATTCGCCGCGCGCGATGCGGGGCGCGATATCCGCCAGTGCCACATGCTCGACGCCGAGGGGAATTTCGCAGCCCACACTGGCGCGGGCTGTGTCGATTGGGCCGGGCACCGCGTTGGCACGATCCACTCCGTTGCAGGCAATATGCTAACCGGGCCGGAGGTGGTGGAGGCCACGTTCGACACCTATGCCGCCCGCAGAGATCTGCCGATGGCTGAACGGCTGCTTGCCGCGATGCGCGCAGGCGAAGAGGCGGGCGGCGACAAACGCGGGCGTCAGGCGGCGGGGCTGGTGATCCACCGCGGGCAGGACCACGCCTATCTCGACCTGCGCGTCGATGACCATGGCGATCCGCTTGGCGAACTTGACCGGCTGCTTGAGGTCGCAGGAGAGCGCTATCTCCATGTGGCCGAAGCGATGCCGAGCCTCGACAATTTCTCGGGCACCTCGGACCGCGCACCGATTGATGCCGCAATTGCGCAGGCCGAAGAGGCGCGCAAAGCAGCGGGCAAAGCCAGCCGGTCACTGGCGACAGATGTAGAGACAAAGAAAGATTAACCCGATGAACGCGCTCGATTTTGGCCAGCTTCTGCCCCTCCTCGCCATTGCGGTGACCGCCGGTATTTTTGGCGGTATCCTTGCGGGTCTGCTGGGTGTTGGCGGCGGTATTGTGATTGTGCCTGCGCTCTATCTTGCCCTGTCGACGGCGGGGATGGACCCGGCGATTACCATGCAGGTGGCCGTTGGCACCTCGCTGGCGACTATCGTCTTTACCTCTTTGTCCTCTGGCTATGGTCACTTCAAGCGCGGCGCGATTGATATGGATCTGCTGAAACTCTGGGCGCCGTCGCTTTTGGTTGGCGTTGTCATCGGCGCGCTTTTGGGAGGCTACGTCTCGGGGCTGATCCTTGTCGGCGTCTTTGCCACCGTAGCCGCGCTCGTCGCGCTCGACATGATCTTTCGCAAGACCAAAGACGACCCCACCCCGCGCGGCTTTGCCAAGTCCATCTGGGCGGTGCTGGGTGTTGTCACCGGCGGGCTGTCGGCGATGATGGGCATCGGGGGCGGGACCATTGGCGTGCCGCTGTTGAATTTTCTCGGCTACGACATCCGCCGCGCGGTCGGCACCTCTGCCGCAATCGGCTTTATCATCGGGCTGCCCGGCGCGGTGGTCTATGCGCTGACGGGCCTCGGCGCCGAAGGGCTGCCGCCCTTCTCGCTTGGCTATGTGAACCTTGCCGCTGCGGCCATCATCATTCCGCTGACCAGCAGCTTTGCCCATGTGGGCGTGAAATTGGCCCATAGCATCCCCCGAAGGGCGCTTCGGTTTGCCTTTGGAATTTTCCTGATGGTAACGTCATTGCGTATGTTCATTGATTTATTTGAAGCGTTTTCTAACACATGACACAGCCCCCCCAGACCGCCCCAAGTGAAGATGAATTGGCCGAGCGGCTGCGCGGAGCGATCCGGCAGGGGGATATCCTGAACGATGGGCGGATGCCGCCCGAACGGGCATTGGCCGAGCATTTCGGCGTGAGCCGCGCGCGGCTGCGGCTGGCGCTTGGCCTGCTGCAAGAGGATGGCACGATCTACCGCCGCCACGGCCAAGGCACCTTTGCCACGCCGCCGCCCGCCACCAATGCCGACAGCCTGCGCCACCTCGCCCGGCAAGTGACACCAAGCGATGTCATGGAAGTCCGGCTTGAGGTCGAGCCCGCGCTGGCCGCCCTCGCCGCCGACCGCGCCCGCCCACAAGAGATCGAGCGGCTGGACCAGTTGATGCGCGCCACGCTGAACCTCAGTGATCCCGACGCCTATGAGGCAGCGGATGACATGTTCCACTACAAGATCGCCGAGATGGCCCGGAACCCGCTGTTCCTCACGGTCTACGAATCCATCCGCGCGGTGCGCCGCGAAGTGGCTTGGACCTCGCGCCGCCGCAGCTCTCACGCGCCAGAGACGTTACAAATACTTGGCGAACAACACATGACCCTGAACGACGCCATCGCCCGGCGCGATACGCTCGGTGCGGCCGCGGCGATGGAACAGCATTTGCTGACCGTATCCAAAACCCTGCTCCGTGACCGGGTGCGCAAGATCGAGCTCGATCTCTAGCCGGGTCAGTCCTGAGCACTGCTGAAGTGGTCAAGGGTTGTAGCATCGAGTCCGCTCATATCACGAAGGAAACCACCCTCAAAACGCTGTGGATTCATTGTCCACAAAGCGCCCTCACCCCATTGCCATTTTGAGCGTCCAGCGCTAGCAGATTTCATGACCTTATTAATAAGATCGCTGGAGGATACAAAATGTTCAAAATCACCAAGCCCACGGCAATTATCGCCACTTTGGCCGCGCTCACCGGAGGAGCACTGAGCGCCCAGACCGAAGTCAAGATCGGCTACGCCCTCGCCCCTGACAGCCACTACGGCGTCGCGGCGCAGAAGTGGCAGGAAGTCGTCGAAGCCGAGACCGACGGCAAGTTCAGCTTCCGCCATTTCCCCTCTTCCGGCTTGGGCGGTGAGCGTGAAGTGGTCGAAGGTCTGCAGCTTGGCACCGTCGAGGCGACCATCGTCTCCACCGGCACGCTGAGCAACTTCGTCCCCGCCACCGGTGTGACCGACATCCCCTTCCTGTTCCGCAGCCTTGACCACGCCCGCCGCGTGCTTGATGGTCCCATCGGCCAAGACATTCTGGCCGAGTTCGACGGCGCCGGCATGGTGGCGCTGGCATGGGGTGAGCAGGGTTTCCGCCACATCACCAACAACCGCAACGCGATCGAGACCCCAGAAGACATCGCGGGCATGAAACTGCGCACCATGGAAAACCCGGTGCACCTTGATGCCTTCAACGCTGCCGGTGCTGCCCCCACCCCGATGGCATGGCCCGAGGTCATCAGCTCGCTGCAGCAAGGCACCATCGACGGGCAGGAAAACCCGCTCTCGGTGATCGTGTCGGTGAAACTCGACGAAGTGCAAAAGTATCTCACGCTGTCGGGCCATGTGTATTCGCCCGCGATGTTGCTGGTCTCCAAACCCTTCTGGGAAGGTCTGTCTGACGAAGACAAAGCCGTCTTTGAGAAGGGCGCGACCGAGGCTGTCGCCGCCATGCGTGGTTTCGTTGATGATGTCGAACAGAGCGGCGTAGAGACGCTGAAAGAGCGCGGCATGGAAGTCAACGAGCTGACCGAAGAGCAAAAAGCCACTTTCCGCGCCTCGATCGAGAGCGCCTATGAAGGCTACTACGAGACCTATGGTAAAGAGCTGATCGATCAGATCGCCGCGACCGAGTAAGCGCGTCGACGCAAAGACAGACGGCCGGGAGCAGCGCTTCCGGCCGTTTTGCACGGGAGGGGAAACCATGCGCAGATTGGAACAGCTATTCGTCAAGGTGAACGCCGCGGTGGTGATCGCCTGCCTGACGGGGATGGTCTTGGTCGTGGGGGCCAATGTCGCTTTGCGGTTCAGCACCAATCACTCGCTGTCATGGTCCGATGAATCCGCCCGTTACCTGATGATTTGGATGGCCTTTCTGGGGGCTGGCCTTGCCCTGCGGCAGGGTGGCCATGTGGCCATCACCAATCTGCACGACGTGATGAACACCCGGATGCAGCGCATCCTGCGCGGGGTCATCGTATTGATCCTGTTGTTCTTTTTCGCTTTTATGGTCAAGGTCGGCTGGGACTATATGCAGCGCGCGCAGTACCAGATGACTCCGGCGATGCGGCTGTCGTTTCGCTATGTCTATGCCGCCATGCCCGTTGGGTTCTCGCTGTTGATCGTGCATTTGCTGCTGATCGCGCGGCCTTTCATCATGGCGGGCCACTACCATCAGTCCGATGGCCAAACCGAAAACATGCCGGGAGCCGCCAATGGCTGAGATCCTCTTTATCTCGCTTTTCGTGCTGATGGTGCTGGGCCTGCCCGTGGCCTTTGCCATGGCCATTTCGGTTTTTGCGGCAATTGGCTTGGGCAGCTCCTATCCGCAGATCGTCGTCGTCAAAGAGATGTTTTCCGGCCTCGACAGTTTCCCGCTTTTGGCTGTGCCCTTCTTCATCCTCGCCGCCGAGATCATGACCGGCGGCGCGATCACGCATACGTTGCTTCGCTTTGCCGCTCAGTTCGTCGGGCATCTGCGCGGGGGGCTGGGCTATGCTAATGTGATCTCCTCCACCATGTTCGCAGGCATTTCCGGCTCGGCCTTGGCCGATGCGGCGGGGCCGGGGGCGATGATGATCCGCATGATGGAGAAAGGCGGCTATGACCGCTCCTACGCGGGGGCGCTGACGATTTCCTCGGCGGTGGTGGGGCCGATCATTCCGCCGTCTATCGTGATGATCATCTATGCGCTGCAGGATCAGGAAGTCTCGGTCGGGTCGCTGTTTATGGCCGGTGTCATTCCGGGGCTTTTGCTGGCCTGTGGCAGTCTTGCCGCCAACGGGTGGGTCAGTTGGAAACGCGACTATCGCAGCGCGGATGCACGCCCCGAGCGGGCGCAGATGTGGCGCAATACATTCATGGCGCTGCCAGCACTTGGGCTGATTGTGCTGATCGTCGGCGGCATCCGGGGCGGTATTTTCACGCCCACCGAAGCGTCGGTCATCGCGGTGTTCTATGCCCTCTTCTGCGGTTTTTTCGTCTACCGCGCGCTGCGGCTGCGTGACCTGCCGGGGCTGATCCTGCGCGCCGCGCTGATTTCGTCCGCCGTTTTGTTGATCCTTGGCGCGGCGCGGGCCTTTGCATGGGTTCTGGTGATCGAAGGCGTGCCGCAGTTTCTGGCCGAGACGATCATCGCATGGGAGTTGTCGCCGATCCTGTTTCTCTTGGCGGTCAACGTGTTGCTGCTGCTCTTTGGCCTGTTCATGGACCCGCTGCCGGGCGTGATGATCTTGGTGCCGATCTTGGCGCCGATCAGCCATGCGCTTGGCATCGCGCCGGACCATTTTGCGATTGTGGTGATCGTGAACCTGACGCTCGGCCTGACGACGCCGCCGGTGGGGAGCCTGATTTTTGTGGTGTCATCGGCGGTGAACCTGCGCCCTGCGGCGCTGATCCGTGAGATGCCGCCGTTCTTTCTGGCGAATTTTGTCGTGTTGATGCTGCTGACCTTTGTGCCCGCAATTTCGACATGGCTGCCGAAGGTCAGCGGATTTTAACAGGTTACCGCCCGGCATCAGGCCGGGCGGTGCTGCCGGTCGCGTTTCCCTACTCGGTCTGAATCCAAACCGCCTTGGTATCCAAATACGCCTGCAGGTGCTCCACGCCGCCTTCCTTGCCATAGCCCGACATCTTGAGCCCGCCGAACGGCACCGCCGGGTCGATCGCGTGGTACATGTTCACCCAGACCGAGCCCGCTTTCAGCCGTTTCACCGTGCGGTGCGCCGTGCTTAGATCGCGGGTAAAGATGCCCGCCGCCAGCCCGTAGGGCGTGGCATTGGCGCGCGCGATCACCTCTTCCATCGTGTCGAAGGGCAGGACCGAGATCACAGGCCCGAAAATCTCCTCCCGCGCGATGGTCATGTCGTCGGTCACATCGGCAAAGATCACCGGCTCAAGGAAGTTACCGCCGTCATAGCTCTCCCCCTCGGGCCGTGCCCCGCCCGTGACCAGCCGGGCGCCTTCGGCCTTGCCCGCAGCGATATAACTCTCGACCTTTTCAGCCTGCACACGGTTGATCAGCGGGCCGAGGTCCGTGCCCTCATCCAAGCCATGCCCGATCTTCAGCCCCCGCGCGAAAGCGGCCAGTTTCTCGATGAACTCATCCTGAATTTCTCGCGCCACGAACAGCCGCGAGCCTGCGATGCAGATTTGCCCCGAATGCGCGTAGACCGCCATCGCCGCGACAGGCACCGCCTTGTCGATGTCAGCATCCTTGCAGATGATCAGCGGAGATTTCCCGCCTAACTCCAACGTGATCCGCTTGAGGTTCTCAACGCCAGCGCGGGCGATGGTCTTGCCTGTGGCAGTCGAACCGGTGAAGACCACTTTGTTGACGTCAGGATGCTCTGCCAGACGCGCGCCTGCTTCGCGGCCCGTGCCGGTCACCACGTTGACCACCCCATCGGGCACGCCTGCCTCTTGCATCAACTTCGCGATCATCAAGGGCGTCAGCGGCGCGTCTTCGGAGGGCTTCAACACCACGGTGCAGCCTGTCGCCAGTGCTGGCGCGATCTTCCAGATCGAGGCGGCGGTCGGGGCGTTCCAAGGGATAATTGCCCCCACCACGCCCACCGGCTCGCGCGTTGTAAAAGAGAACATCGACTGCGAGACTGAGTTCTCGATCACATCGCCATGCAACGCAACCGCCTGCCCCGCATAGAACCGCAGCATCCCGATCACCCGACGTTTGTTGCCCATGGTCCGCGCCAGCGGCAGGCCCATGTCGGCGGTGTCAGAGACGCAGAGTTTTTCCCAATCGCGCTCCATCACATCGGCAATGCGCAAAAGCACCTCTTGCCGGTCATAGGGCGTGAATTTCGACCACGCCCCCTCAAAGGCCCGGCGCGCGGCGGCGACGGCGGCATCGACATCTTCGGCCCCGGCACGCGGCACCGTCGCCAGCGCCCGGTTTGAGGCGGGATCGACCACATTCAGCACCTCACCGGACAGCGCGGGTACATCTTTGCCGTCGATGAACATCGGGCAGAACTGCCCGTGATAGAGGTCTTGGGCAATCTGGTGGGGGTCGATGGTCAAAGTCATATCAGCCTCATGCAATCAATGCGCCATACCTATCAAGCGCTGTGTCGGTTTCAAATATACAAAGCCCTGTTTGGCCGAGAAAATCCGCCCCGCCCGCGTTGCGCCGTGGCGGGCGGCGGGGTAGACCTTTACCCAAGGGAACCGCGCGCAGGAGCGGCGGTGGCAAGCGAGGGAAAGCCCATGAAAATCGGTATGATCGGTGTCGGCCTGATGGGCCACGGTATTGCGCGCAACGTGATGCGGCGCGGGGGTTTTTCGCTTGGCTATTTCGACCACCCCGGCAACCAGCCGACCGATGAGCTGGACGGGCTGGGGGCCACGGCCTATGACAGTCTCAGCGATCTGGCAGGCGCGTCGGATGTGATCATCCTCTGCGTCACCGGCTCTCCGCAGGTCGAAGGGATTCTGACCGGTGCGGGCGGCGTGATTGCCGGGTTAAAGCCCGGTGCGGTTGTGATCGATTGCTCTACCTCCCTGCCCGCCTCGACGGTAAAGATGGCCGAGGCGGTCAAAGCGGCGGGGGGCGAATTCGTTGACGCGCCAATGACCCGCACCGCGCAATTCGCCCATGAGGGGAAGTTGAACCTGCTGGTCGGGGGGGACGCGGCGGTTGTTGAAAAGGTCTCTTCCGTCCTCGCCTCCTTCACCGACGAGGTCAAACATGTGGGCGAGGTCAGCGCAGGCCACCGTTTGAAACTGCTGCACAACTATGTCTCGGTTGGATTCATGTCGCTGCTCGCCGAGGCCGCCGCGCAGTCGGCAGATGCAGGCATTGATCCGCAGAGCTTTGTCGATGTGCTTGCAAATGGCGGTGGTGCCAGCGTCGCGCTTGATCGGCTGTCGCCCTTCATCGTCAGCGGCGACCGCGAGGCGCTGCCCTTTGCGATCAGCAACGCGCTGAAGGATTTCGACTATTACCGCCAGATGTCCGCGCAAGCGGGCGCGCAGGTTGAGATTGCCGATGGGGTCTATGGTGCCTTGTCCAAGGTTGTCGAAAAGGGCGCGGGCGATGCCTATGTCCCTGAATTGGTGCAGCATTTCCGCAAGGGGTAAGCCCTAGGGTCAGAGCGTCAGCGTCCCGATGCTCGACCCGCCACAGACGAAAAGCGTCTGGCCGGTGACGAAACTATTGGCCGGGTCGCAAAAGAAGAGAAATGCGTTGGTCACGTCCTCGACTTGCCCCAAACGGCCCACCGGGATGCGTTTGGCAAGCTCTGCTTCGCGTTCGCTTTCTTTGGGGATGATGCCCCAGAAGTTGTCAGTCTGCACCGGGCCGGGGGCCACGACGTTGACGGTGATCCCATGCGGCGCAAGCTCTAGCGCCCAAGTGCGCGCCATGCCGATCATCCCGGCCTTGGACGCCGAATAAGCCGTGCGCGTCGGGGCGCCCAAGGCCGCGCGCGAGGCGTTGAACATCACCCGGCCAAAGCCGCGTTTTTTCATGTTGGGCAGGAAGGCTTGTAGAAGCGTCAGGGCCGAGCCGAGGTGCAGTTGCGCCAGACCGGAGATGTCTTCGGGCTTGGCCTCTTCGATCAGATTGGGCCAGATCAAACCGGCGTTATGCACCAGATGGGTCACGTCATAGCGCGCAGCGATATCGGCCGCCACGGCAGCGACGGAGGCGGAACCGAGCAGGTCGGCTTCGATATGCTCAACGCCTTCCCCGTCCCATTCCGGCTTGCCCCGCGCGATTGAGACGACGCGATAGCCGCGCTCCAGCAGCCGCTGCGCCAGATCGGCGCCGATGCCCTTGCTGCCCCCGGTGATGACGGCGGTGTAATTGCTCATGGTCTCGCTCCCGGTATCAGCGCCAGCACCCGCAAGGGGCTGCCGGTCCCGCCTTTGATCTTGAGCGGCGGTGCGATCAGCATGGCCCCGGTGGGCGGCAGTTGGTCGAGGTTGCACAGGCATTGCAGCCCGTATTTGCCGGCCCCATGCAGCAGGTAATGCGCCGGAAAGGGCGGGTCGTAATGCATCCCCTGCCCCGCATCGGTGCCGACGGTTTCGGTGCCAAAGCCACGAATGCCGCGCTCCAACAGAAGGGCAATCGCGGCGGGTGTGGGACCGGGCGAATGGGCGCCGTCCTCGCGCATGTTGAGGTAATCCGCGCCGCTGCGTTTCGACCAATCGGTGCGCATCAACACCCAAACGTCTGCCGGGATCGCGCCGTGTTTGGCTTCCCAATCGTGGATGATTTCGGGGGTCAGTTCAAAGTCATCGTCCTGCCCTGCCCCCTCGGAGCAGTCGATCACAACGACCGGGCCGATGAAGGCCTCTGCCGGGATTTCATCCACCGCGCCATTTGCCACGTCTCTGCCCGAGACCCAGTGAATCGGCGCGTCGAAATGGGTGCCAGTGTGCTCATTGAGGGTGAGGTTATGCCACTTCCACGCCGGGCCGCGATGATCATAGGCCGAGACCTCCTCCATCCGGAACCGCGCGCATTGGCCGAACTCGGGTGGCAGCACGATGACCGGGAAATCGGGATCAAGCCGGTGTGTCAGATCGACGACCCGCGCCGCGCCGCTTGCCAGCGCATCGGCCAGTGCTGTGATTGCATCGCTCATGCACCGCTCCCCCGCATCTCACGTTCCATCAGTGCCGGATCATCCAGCCAACGGGCCAGAGCATCCTTGGCCACATCCCCGCAGGCGAGCTCTTCGAGGCCATCAATCAGGCCAGTCACCACCGTCCGCGCCAGCGCGCGGGGGGTGACTTTGGGCGGTGGCAGGGGTTGGTGCCATTCATCGTCTACCGGGCCGGAGTAGACATTCATCACCCGCAGACCGGACCCGGAAAATTCCGCGCGAAGAGTCTGGCTGAGCGACCGCGCCGCTGCCTGCGAGACATCGAAGCCGCCAAACCCTGCCTCGGGCGCCAAGGCCCCCGCCGACAGGATGTTCACCCACGCCACTGCCGAATTCACACCATCCGCCGTGCGCGACGCCATCGCCGGGCCAAAGCCCTGCGCCAGTCGCATCAGGCCCAGCACATTGGTCTCCATCCCCTCGCGGGCAAAGATCGTATCATTGCCCAACACCCCGCCGGGGCGGATGAACTGTGCCGTGTTGATGAGGATATCGACCTTGCCGCCGATCTCTGCCGCAAGGCGCGAGACCGAGGCGGTATCGGTCACGTCGAGCGGCATGAGGCTGACGTTCTCCATCCCCTCGAACCCCGCGCGCCCTTCCCACCGCCGCCAATGTTCCGGCTCGCCCAGAAAGACCTGCGCCGCACCAGCTTTCAAAACCGCTTGGGCCAGCGGCAGAGCCAAGGGGGAGCGGACATCGGTGATCAGCACCCGCCGGTGTTTCGGGTCGCTCGACATTGCGCGCAGCATTGGATCGTCTTGCATAAATTCGCTTTCCTCTCGCGGCAGGGCCACCATGACCCCCTGCCCTGCCCGGTCCAATTTGAGCGCCAGACGGACGTGATCGCCGCGCCCGACATCGCCGTGCAGATGGCACACCGCAACCGGTCCGGCGGCGAGTTGGACCGTGCCAATGCGCCATGGCAGACGTTCGCGGAAGTAAGGGTCGGGCGAGACCCGGATCGTCGTTTCGGCCAGCACCTCGCCCGCCGGTTCAGTCTCGCGCCACTCAAGCGCCACCGACAGGCATTTGCAGCAGGCATCACGCGGTGGATATTGCACCGCGCCGCAATCCGCGCAGTGCTGCAGGGCGAACTGCCCGCGCCCTGCTGCAATCGCCAGCCCAAGCGCCGCGCGCGAGCGTTGGGCAGGCGGCAGGGTCGGCACCGTGCTGCGCTTTTGCGGGTTCTTCGTTTGCGGCGGCATCAATGGCTCGGTCATGCCCCGCCCCCTTCGATGATCGCCGCCGCCGAACAGACGCCCCGGTCATAATTGATCATGCCAAAGCCCGAGACCAGCGCCCGCCGGGCGTTCGCCACCTGCGTGCCTTCGGCCTGCCCCGTCACCTGCCGGATCGCCTCAACCAGTCCCAGATAGCCGCCCGCGGCCCCGGCTTGCCCGACCGACAACTGCCCGCCCGAGGTGTTATGCGGGAAGTCGCCGTTGATCGTGAGATCACGCTGTCGGGCAAAGGCGGCCCCCTCCCCCTTGGCGCAAAATCCGAGGTCTTCGAACTGCATCATCGAGATCACCGGGTAGTCGTCATAGGTCTGCAACAGGTCGACACCCTCCGGCCCATGACCCGCCATCTCGTAGAGCTCCCCAATATCCATGCCCCAGCCGCCGCGCAGTTGCATCGGGTCTTCGGGATAGGCGTTGTGTCGTTCGATCGCGCCGCTGATCTGGGCGAAGGGCAGGTCGCGGCGCAGGGCCTCGTCCTCGCGCATGACCAAAAATGCCTCGGCCCCGGCGCAGGGCATGACGCAGTCGAAGAGCGCGATGGGGTCTGAGATCATCCGGGCGTCGATATACTGCGCCAAGGTTAGCGGAGTCTTCATTAAAGCCGCAGGATAGTTCAGCGCATTTGCGCGTTGCGACACCGCAATATGGCCAAAATCCTCGCGCGTGGCGCTGAATTCTTGCATGTAGCGGTCCATCAGCAGCGCGAAACTGGCGTTGGGGCCGCCGAACCCATAGGGAAAGGTCGCATCCATCGAAAAGCGCGAAAAGCCGCTGAGCAGGGTGCGAAAACTGTCGATCCGGTTTGCGTCCCCCGCCACGCAGGCGACCACATCCACGTCGCCCGCTTGCACCGCCCGTGCCGCACGGCGCAGCGCGATCACCCCGCTTGCCCCGCCTGTGGGCACGGTATCGAGCCAGCGCGGGGAAAGCCCAAGATGTTGGGTCAACCCGACCGGCGTGTCGGGGGCAAGCGAGAAGCTAGAAACCGAAAATCCGTCCAACTCTCCCGGAGCG
Source organism: Sulfitobacter sp. HI0027 (assembly GCF_001634775.1). Lineage (NCBI taxonomy): Bacteria > Pseudomonadati > Pseudomonadota > Alphaproteobacteria > Rhodobacterales > Roseobacteraceae > Sulfitobacter > Sulfitobacter sp. HI0027. Next base: position 46,365 of record NZ_LWER01000384.1, on the reverse strand, counting down.
ATCCCCGCTTCGCCCAACATCTCGCGCAGGGCGCGGGCGATCCACCAGTGCGCGGTCTCGGTGCTGTAGCGCGCGTAGGGAACCGAGGTGGGTGCCGCGAGCACCACACCGTCATAGCCCTGACGCCTCATGCCGCTGTCCGTTTCTTCATCCCGCGCAGGTCTTGCGTGGCAGGGTCGGCGAGCAGGTCGGCGGCCAGCGTTTTCAGCACCCCTCGTTGGAGTTTCTGCGTCGCGGTCAGGGGCAGCGCCTTGACAAAGGCAATGAAGCCGGGGGCTTTGTAATAGGCAAGCTGGGTGAGGCACCATTCGGTGATTTCACGGGCCAAGACGGCAGGGTCAGCGCCTGCGTCCTTCGGTACAATACAGGCGAAAACCTCATCCCCCCGCACCGCGTCAGGCACGGCGGCCACGGCGGCACTGGCCACGGCGGGGTGGCGCATAAGGGTCGATTCCACCTCGACCGCCGCGATGTTTTCGCCCGAGCGGCGGATCACGTTTTTTTTGCGGTCGACGAAATACATCGCACCATCGGGGGCGCGGCGCACGATGTCGCCGGTGTGAAACCAACCATCTGTCCAAGCCTCATCCGTAGCTTCGGCATTCTTGAAGTAGCCCGCAAAGAACCCGCGCCGCGGGTCGGCACCGGCGCGGCGCACCAGAAGCTCGCCTTGATCGGCCACTTGCCCGGCATCGTCGAGCAGCCGGACCTCCAGCCCCCCTTCGGGCGCGCCGAGGCAGCTTTCACCCACGCGCCGCGGTTCGCGGTTGGCGCAGATCACGGCACCCGCGCCGGTTTCGGTCATGGCCCAAGCCTCGACCAGCGGAAAGCCAAAACGCGCCTCGAAGGCGGCATGCAATTTGGGGTCCACCCCTGCGCCAAAGCCGAAGCGCAGGGCGTGATCGCGGTCTGCTTCGTCTTCGTCGGCCCCCATCAGCATCGACGGCATCACGCCAAGGTAGTGCAGACAGGTCGCCTTCGCCGCGCGGACAGAGGCCCACCAGCTGCGGGGATGGAAGCGGTCGAGCGCAGTCAGGCAGCCACCCACGGCGATCATCGCCATGAAGGAATAGGCCATCGCGTTCATGTGGAAGATCGGCAGGGGCGTGATCATGTGCTCGCCGTCTTGCGACAGGGCGCAGAGGCCACCCGTGTCGGCGTACCACCGCCCGGCGTCAAGGAAATAGGTATTGGTGAGGATGCAGCCTTTGGGCTGGCCCGTGGTGCCGGAGGTGTAGAGGAGTGCCGCCTCGGCCTCCTCCGCCCCGCCCTGCCGTGCCGCGATGGTTTGGGTCGTGACGGGTGCGGGCAGGGGAACCTCCGGTGCAATCACCGGCATGTCGCGCCCCGCTTGCTGCGCCGCCGCGCGCAGGTCAGCACTACGTGAAGGGATCGCCACGGCCAAAACAGGCTCGGCGTGGTCGATCATATAGCTCAGTTCCGCCGCGCGCAGATCGGGGTTCACCGGCACCACCGACAGACCCAAACCGTTCAGCGCCAGCCACCAAAGGAAAAACGCCGGGCGGTTCTCCATCAGCAGCATGACCCGCTGGCCGGGAAGGTAGCCCGCCGCCGCCATGTTTTCACGCAAAGCCGCAACCTCGCGCGCGGCTGCGGCATAGCTCACCTCTCCCGCCGCGATGCCGTAGATTTCCGCCGTTTCTGGCAGCACATTGAGAAAGGCGCGGTTGGGATGCCGCGCGGCGGCGTCCTCAAACGCCGCGCAAACCGTTTCGATCTCTGGCGCGATCATGGCAGCAACTGAATGTTGCGAAAGGCCGCGTCGCAATTGACGATATCGACCCGTTTGTTGGCGATGCGCAGACGCCCCTCGACCAGCGCCAACTCATGCCGCGCGGTGACGGCGAGCAACTGCTGCTCATCAAGCCGCGTCTCGACGTAGTGCATGAAGGTGGTCGTGACGAAACGCCCCGCCTCCGTGTCCATCTCATCCACGAAGGGACGCTGGATCACATGATGGCAGCGGCTTTTGGGTTTTTGGCTGAAGGTCCGCGCGCCGTTAAGCCGTTCGACGCGCAGTTTGAGCATGAACATATCTTCATACATCAGCGACGTTTCGTTAATCGGGTCTTTCTGCTGATAGTCCAACGGCATCCAATAGTGCCCATCCGGCAACCATAGGTCGAGCCATTCGGTATAGCGCCCCTCGTCCAACATGCGCACTTCGTCATAAATGAAGTCGATCAGGGTTTCGCGCGTCACGCTCATTCCGCAGCCTCCGCTGTTTGGCCCATGGTCATGAACTTGACCCAGGCATGAAACTGGTTGCGCATCTGGCGTTCGGTGGTGCCGTTTTCGACCGCTTCCACTTCAAAATCTTCGTCGTCTTCGATCAGGCGCTGGATGTTCACCCATTCCAAACCGTCGACCATCAGACCCTCTTGAGCGCGCTCGTACATTTCCAAATCGTCATGTCCGACGATCGAGGTCGGCGCGTTGATCATGCGGTTGTACATCGCGGTGCGGGCGGTCAGCTCATCCGGCGCGTCGACGAGGCGGTAGATGTAGCTTTCCACCACCGTGCGGTCCGCCGCGAGGGGGATGAATACGCGCAGCTGCTGGATCGGCCCCTTGATCATGATGTTGGGGAAATAGACCGTGTTGTGGCGGTTTTCGTCCAAGATCGCCTTGGCTTTTTCCTCGCCATAGCTGTCGCAAAGCGCCTTGAAATAGCCGGGGATGGCGGCGTAATCCGAGTGGATTGAATGGTTTACGCCCGTATGCCCGTGGCCATTGGGCCAAGTGCGGATGCCCATGCCTTCGAAAAATTCGTAGGGCGACATGAAGGGGGCGATGATCTCCATCGCTGGCGGTTTGGGGGCGCCTTCGGGGAGGCCCAGTTCTTCGTAGAGCTTCACCGCCGTCCCGGCTGAGCTTTCGTGAGCCACCATCGGGTGGCAGGTGTCGGTCTGGTTTTCGACCAGCATCTTCCAGTTGCAATGGTGCATGTAGCGCAGCGGCGGGCCGACCACTTCGAGCCGTCCGGCGGGGGAACGGTCCACCATATTGTCGAGTGACGACAGGCTTTCGCCGAAGAACTCTTCGAAGCTGATGCCCTCTTCCGCGAGCCGGGCAAAGATGAAGCCGCGGTAGTTCATCACATCGCCAACGCTGCGCATGCCCTTGCCGCTGTCGGTCTCTTCCAGCCCGGTATCTTGGTAGCCCTTCTTGAGCGGGATCGCCAAAAGGCAGCCGTCGGTCTTGAAGCTCCATGCATGATAGGGACAGCGGAAGAATTTGCCGGTGTTGCCCTGCCGGTCGATCACGATCTTGGTGCCCTTGTGGGGGCAGCGGTTCAGCAGCACATGGATCTCGCCCGTGGAATGACGCACCTGAATGACCGGTTGGGTGCCGATATGGGTGCTGAAATAATCGCCCTTGTTCGGGGTCTGGCTTTCGTGGCCGACAAAGACCCAAGCATTGGCGAAGAGATGCTTCATCTCTTGCTGGAACACCTCCGGGTCGGTGTAGATATCGCGGTGCACCTGATGTGGCTGCACGAGAGCGGCCAGTGCCGCCGGGCTGTCGTAACGTCCCATGAGTTCCTCCCTCAGATGTCGAGTACAAGGCGCGGTGATTTGGCGCGGCTGACGCAGATTTGCATGACATTGCCTGCCGCGCGTTCCGCCTCGGACAGAACCACGTCGCGGTGATCGGGGGTGCCACTGAGCACATCGCATTGGCAGATGCCGCAGTCGCCGCGCTGGCAGTCATACATGACGTCGACGCCGCCCGCTTCCAACACGTCGATGATGGATTGGCCGGGCGGGATGGTGAAGACCTCCCCGCTTGAGGCTACTTCGACCTCGAAGGCGCTGTCGCCCTGCTGCTCTTGGGGTGCGTCGAAGAGTTCGAAGTGGATGTGGTCAGGCGCGATACCAGCGGCTTCGGCCTTCGCCTTGGTCGCGTCGATCAGCCCCTTGGGGCCACAGACATAGAGATGCGCGTCGCCCCCCGCAGAGGCAATCACCGCATCAAGGTTCAGCGCGCTGTCGTCATCGTCACAATGCAGATGCAAGGCATCGCCAAAGGTCGCGCGCAGGGTATCGCGATAGGCCATCAGGGATGCGCTGCGGCCTGAGTAGTGAAATGCAAACGCCTGACCAGCGGCCTTGAGCGTCGCCGCCATTGAGATCATCGGCGTGATGCCAATCCCCCCCGCCAGCAGCACCGCAGGCGCGTCTTGGGTCAGGGGGAAGTCGTTCTTCGGCGCGGCGCAGGTGATTTCTGCCCCCGGTTTCAGCCCGTGCATATGGGTTGATCCGCCCTTGCCCTCAGGTTCGCGTTGGACGGCGATGCGGTAGCTATCGGGGGCCTCGGAAATCGGGCCGAAGGAAATCAGGGAATAGGCGCGGGTGTCGCCGTCGGGCAGATCGAAAAGCACATGGGCCCCCGCCTCCCACCGCGGCAGCGCGCTGCCATCTGCGGCTGCGATCTGGAACTCACTGATGCGATCGGTCAGCGCTGTGACCTCGCGCACAATAGCGTTGATCTTCGACATGTGATGTCCTCCCGTGGTAAACAATATGATTTTTCATATAGTTTTGGTCAAGGGTTTTCTTGCCAAGCGCGATTTTGCCCGCCATTTAGGGGTGCCGAGGCGCAAGGAGCCCTCTTTTCATCAAAGGCTTAACAGGTGTGACGCAGCAAAAGACCGACGCAACCTCTGACAAAGACACGGGTCAGGAGGGGGGATTCGTCTCCGATTACCTGCTCTATTTGTTGGCGGCGGCCAGCGATGTGGCGAGCGCACAGTTCCACGCGCAGGTGCGCAAGGCGGGGCTGCGCGTGCCGGAATGGCGCGTGCTGGCCTGTCTGTCGGACACCGATGGCGCGATGATCACGCAACTGGCCCGGCAGGCGCTGGCCGAGCAATCACGACTCACCCGGATCATCGCCCAAATGGAGGAACGCGGCCTGCTGATCCGCCGCAGTGACCCCGCCGATGGCCGCCGGGTGCGTGTCTATCTGACCGATGCGGGCCGGGCGCTGGCCGCCGAACTGGTGCCGCAAGCGCGCCGTCATGAGGCCGCTTTGATGGAAATGCTAAAGGGCAATGAGGGCGCGCAATTGAAACCGGCGCTGAAATCCTTGCTGGCCGCCTTGGACGACACTGCGGATCAACGCGGCTGATCGCAGCCCTTGCCCTGCGCGCAAAAAATGGTTCCAATCGTGCTGTAAATGTGAATACATGAAAAAGCATATACTTGGCGACACGGGTTTGGGAGAACCCCGCCAAGGCATATCGAACGGTATGGGGAGGAGCCCAAAATGACCAAATTCACCAAGTTTCTCACGACGAGTGCGCTTGCGCTCTGCACCGCGACCGGCGCGTTTGCCGCCGAGACGCTGACCATTTCCACTTGGCTGCCGCCAAGCCACCCGGTCAACACTGGCATGTTCACGCAACTGACCGACATGATGTCGGAAGCCAGCGATGGGCTGATCGAGACCGAGTTGAAAAACGGCCTTGCCCCGCCGCCCGCGCAGATGGACCTGCTGCTGGACGGTGCCGCCGATATTGCGATCCTGTTCCATGGCTACACGCCCGGTCGTTTCGTCGGCACCAAGCTGGTGGAGATCCCCGGATACGAGGGCAATGCCGAAGCCGCATCGGTTGCCCATTGGCGCGTCCATGAGGCGATGCTGGCCGAGCTGGACGAGCACCGCGGCGTGAAAGTGATCGCGCTGACGACCCACGGTCCGGGGCAGATTCACTCCAACAAAGAAGTCGCCTCGCTGGAAGACCTCCAAGGGCTTAAAACCCGTCTCGGTGGCGGTGTTTCGGCGGATGTGGGGGCGGAGCTTGGCCTCGTCGGCATTCAGGTGCCCGCGCCCAAGGTTTACGAAACCCTCGATTCCGGTGCCGCTGACGCGGTGGCGATGAACATGGGCGAGCGGATCAGCTTTAAACTGAACGAAGTCGCCAAGAACGTCTATGAAATGCCCGGCGGTTTTTACCGTGGCTCCTTCTCGGTTATCATGAGCCAAGAGACCTTTGACAGCCTGCCCGAAGACGTTCAGCAAAAGCTCGACAGCGAAGTTTTTGGCGAGACGGCGAGCCGCATGATGGGCGCTGTCTGGGATCAAAGTGACGTTGACGCGCGTGAGGCCACCGAGGCCGCAGGCGACAACAAGATCGTCACCGCCTCCGAAGAGGATCAGGCCCGCTTTGCTGAGATGGCTGCAAAGGTGCGCGACAAGGTGATCGCCGAGTTGGACGAGGCCGGTGTCGATGGGCAGGCCGCCTATGAGATGATGCGTGAGGAAATGGCAAACGCCAGCCAGTAACCCCCACCGCCAAAGGGGCCGGTCGCAGCAGCGGTCGGCCCCCAGCCAGGGAACCGCCATGCGCTCTTTGATCCGCCTCACCACCGCCCTCTCGGCCCTGCCGATGACGATGGCCTCTGTCGCGCTTTTCGCGCTGATGGTGCTGACCTTTGCCGATGTCATCATGCGCTCGGTGTTCAACGCGCCCATTGAGGCCGCGACGGAACTGATCCGCATCGGCATCGCCTTGATCGTTTTCTCTGCCCTGCCCGTTCTGTCGGGCCGCGAGGGGCATATCGCTGCTGACCTGCTGGACCGCCCCTTTGAAAATTGGGGGCTGCAACGCTGGCGCGACGGGCTGGTGACGCTGGGGTGCGGGGTGATGCTGTGGTTTCCAGCCGGGCGAGTGGTGGACCTAGCCTACCGCGCGCTGAGCTATGGCGACGTGACCGAATACCTTGAAATTCCGACCTTTTACATCGGCATGTTCATCGCGGTGATGACCTATCTCACCGCCGTTGTGCTGATCCTGCGCGGGCTTTTGCGCCTCTTTGCGCCGCAACTTCTGGACCCTGCCACATGATCGCATCTGCCATCGGCTTTGCCGCCGTTTTCGTCCTCGTCTTGCTGCGCCTGCCGATTGCCTTTGCCATGGGCCTCGTTGGGATGATCGGGCTGGTCTATGAGACCAGCTACCGCGCGTCGATCTCTATGGTGTCGCGGCTGATTATCGACACCAGCCAAGACTACGGGCTGTCGGTGATTCCGCTTTTCATCCTCATGGGGCTCTTCGTCAACAAAGGCGGCATCAGCCGTGAGCTTTACCAAGTCTCCAACGCCTTTTTGGGCCACTTCCGGGGCGGCTTGGCGATGGCCACCATCGTGGCTTGCGGGGGCTTTGCGGCGATCTGTGGCTCATCCTTGGCCACGGCGGCGACCATGTCCAAAGTCGCCATGCCAGAGATGCGCAAATACGGCTATGCTGACAGTCTTTCGACCGCGTCCATTGCCGCTGGCGGCACGCTCGGCATCCTGATCCCGCCGTCGGTGATCCTTGTGATCTATGGGCTGCTGACCGAGACCTCTATCGGCGCGTTGTTCATCGCGGGCATCGTGCCCGGGGCGCTTGGCATCCTGCTCTACCTCTGCGCGGTCCGCTTTTCCGTCGCCATGAACCCCGAGGCAGGCCCCGCTGGCCCCCGCGCCACATGGGGTGAGCGGCTGCGCGCGCTTAACCACGTCTGGTCGGTGCTGGCGCTCTTCGCGCTGGTGATCGGCGGGCTCTACGGTGTGCTTGATTTCTGGCCCATTCACCTCGCCTTCTCCCCGACCGAAGCGGCGGGCATGGGCGCTGCAGGTGCTTTCCTGATCGCTTGGGCGCGTGGCGGGCTCAGCTGGGCTGGACTGCGTGAGGTGCTGGAGGAAACCACGCTTACCTCCGCCTCGCTTTTCTCGGTGCTGATCGGCGCGTGGATTTTCTCAAACTTCGTGAACCTCGCGGGCCTGCCCGAAGGGCTGCTGGCGACGGTCACGGCGCTGGACCTTGGCCCATGGCTTTTGATCTACATCGCGCTTGGTTGCATTTTCGAGAGCATGTCGATGCTGCTGCTGACGGTGCCGATCTTCTTTCCACTGGTCACCAGCCTTGGGTTTGATCCGGTGTGGTTCGGCATCATCGTCGTTGTGGTGACAGAGATCAGCCTGATTACCCCACCCGTGGGTCTGAACGTCTTCGTGCTCAAGGGTGTGGTTGGCGATGTCTCGACCGGGACGATCTTTCGCGGCGTCACGCCCTTCTGGCTGGTCGATATCCTGCGCCTGATCCTGCTGCTGATCTTCCCCGCGCTGGTGCTTTTCCTACCCGGGCAGATGTAGGCCCCCTGCCCTTTCAGCCTCATCGCGCCGCGTCTGTTTGCACTTCGACCAGCGCGGCGCGATAGTGCGGCCAAATCACCAAGGATGAGGCCAGCATGAACATCGACCTACTCAAAGACCTTTGCGAAACCCCCGGCGTTCCGGGGCGCGAGCACCGCGTGCGTGACCTGATCACCCAGCAGATCGAGGGCCTGTTCGACCATGTGGAGACCGACGCCATGGGATCCCTCCTCTGCCGCCGGGATGCGACAGCGAGCGATGGCAAAGCGCCCAAGATCATGCTGTTGTGCCATATGGATGAGATCGGGTTTCTGGTCAGCCATATCTCGAAAGATGGGTTTTTGTACCTTCAACCCGTAGGCGGCTTTGATCCTCGCAACCTCTTCTCGCGCCGAGTGTTGGTCTGCACCGATCAGGGCGATCTGAAAGGCGTGATGAACCCCGGCGGCAAACCCATTCACATCTCCTCCCCCGAGGACCGCAAGAAGATTCCCGAGGTTTCGGAATTCTTCGTTGATCTCGGGCTGGGTGAGAAAGCCAAGGACCTCGTCAAGGTCGGTGACTTCGTGGTGATGGACGAACCCTTCCTAGAAATGGGCGATCAGTTTGTGTCCAAGGCGCTCGACAACCGCGTCGCCTGCTGGCTGGGGATCGAAGCGATCCGCAAACTGGCCGACAAGGGACGCGGGGCGGAAATTCACGTTGCCTTCACCTGTCAGGAGGAAGTCGGCCTGCGCGGCGCGCGCACGGCAGCCTATAAGGTACAGCCCGACATCGGTCTTGGCATCGACACGACGCTGGCCTGCGACACGCCCGGCGTGCCCGAGCATCTGTCCACCACACGCCTCGGCAAGGGCTTTGGCCTGCACGTGCGTGACAGCAGCTTCATCGCCGATGTGGATCTGGTGCGCGACATCGAAAAGCTGGCCGAGGCCCGCAAAATCCCCTTCCAGCGCACTATGCTTGCTGCCGGCGGCCAAGACGGTGCAGCGGCGCAGCAGGCCGCCGCTGGCGCGCGGGCCGTGGGGATCGTGGTTGGCACCCGCTACATCCACACGGTGACCGAGATGGTCTCCAAGAGTGACCTACAGGCGGCGCTGGATATCCTCGTGGCCTATCTGGAAGGCTTCGACGGCAAGGCCGCCTAGAGCCCCCTGCCCCCCCCCTAAACGCGCCGCGCGCGTTCAGGGGGGGCCTGCATCATCGGGCGCTTGCGGCAGCCAGACGGTAAAGGCCGCGCCTCCCTCGTCCCGGTTGCGCACCGTGATGATCCCGCCAGCGCGCTGGATTAGCGTCTGAGAGATCGACAGGCCCAGCCCCGTCCCCTCTCCGGGTTTCGTGGTAAAGAAGGGATCGAACAGCGAGCCGAGCAAAGCCTCTGGCACCCCCGGCCCGCTGTCATGGACAGAAAGCGCGACACCGGGCACAGCGTCGCGCTCCTCAGACCTTAGATACAGATCCAACCGCCCTGCCCCCCGCATGGCCTGCACGGCATTGACCACAAGGTTCACCACGACTTGCTGAATCTCGCCCGAGTCCGCGCGCACGGGCGGAACCTCTTCAAAGTCGCAATCCACCTCAATCCCGCCCCGGCTGATCAGATGATCAACGAGCACGAGGCAATCCTGCACCAAGGGCCGCAGCGCGATATTATGTTCACAGTCAGAAAACTCAGACGGTGCGGCAAACTTCAGCAATTTTCCGACGATCACCTCGATCCGCGACAGTTGTCTGTCGATCAGCCCCAGTTCCGTGGCCACGGGCGCGGCATCCTTGCCTAGAGTCTCACGGATGACATCGACATTGCCCATGATGACCGCGACCGGGTTGTTGATCTCATGGGCGACCCCGGCGGTGATTTCCCCGATGGAGGCGAGTTTTTCGCTCATCACCAACTGGCGGAAGGTCTGCTCCAACTTCTCATTCGCCTCGCGCAATTCACCGGTACGCTGATCCACGCGCTGGTTCAGCTCATCATTCCAACTGCGCAACTGTCGGTCGCGTTCTTGAACCTGCTCCAGCAACCAATCTAGGTGATGCGCCACGGCGCCGATCTCATCCCGCGCGGGCACCGGCCCGATCCGCGCCGAAAGCTCTCCCTTGCCGACGCGATGCATGACCTTTGTCATCCGTTCAAGCGGCGAAAAGATGCCCCGCGCCAGCCACAGGAACACCGGCGCCGAGAGGGCCAGCACGGCAAAGAATGCCGCCAGCATCCACCAGAACGCCTCGCGCTTCGCCTGCGCAAAGGGCGCCTCGAGAAAGCCCACATAGAGCATCCCTACCCGCTCCCCGAAACTGTCGGTGATGGGCTGGTAGCCAGAGATATACCAATCGTTCACCACAAAAGCCCGGTCGAGCCAGGTGCGCCCTTCGATCAACACGGCCTCCCGCACTTCGGACGAGACGCGCGTGCCAAGGGCGCGCACATCCTCGAACAGGCGCACATTGGTCGAGATCCGCAGATCATCGAGGAACAGCGTCGCGGTCCCCTGCCGGTCGCCGCCGGTTACCGCGTTCAAATAGACCAGATCGTTGATCGTATCGATGAAGTCGAGGTTTCGGTTCAAAAGCATTCCGCCAACCAAAACGCCCTGCCTGCCGTTCAGCGCCACCGGGCTTGCCGCATGGACCACCATCCCGCGGTCTTCGACTTTCCGGTTGGTGGGCACGGCGGCGGGCGTGTCGATCACCGGCACCTGCGCGCGTACCGCGAGCGCGTCGTTCAAAGTTGTCAGCCGTGCATTGCTAAACACGTCGATTTCCGCCCCGCTGGCCCCCCGCGCCGCGCGGGCGATCACCGGCCAATCCTCGCCTTCATCGACCGCTGTTTCGAGGGGGAGGAAGCGCAGAAAATCCAAGCCCAGCCGATCCTGTATCTTGGCAAAGAAGGCCGCGCGATCTGCTGGCGACATCTCAAACACGCGGGCAAATTCGACAGAGCCTGCGACGGCATCCAGTTCATTGCCGGTCTGCGCCAACAACCGCGCGAGATACTGGTTGGCGATCCTCAACTCGCTCTCGACATTCGCGATGAGCACTTCGTCATAGTCCGCCGTCCAACGTGACATGCCCAAGACCAGCAGAAGCGGCATCAACACGATAAGCGGTGTTAGCGCGAGGATCAGCAGGCGTAGGCGAACGGAGGTCATGGGCTTTCCCGGAAAACTGAGGCCAATTTAGCCGCTGCGCCTTCAAGGGTGAAGTGTGGGGGCGTATTTTGCCCGACAAATCCCACCGATTCAGTTTTCTGGTCTAAATTGCCAGCCGTACATACACCTAACCCACTGTAAAAACAAAGTTTTTCAAATTGTCAGCTGACAATTGCGCTGATTTACCAGTGCCGCCACCATGGGATTAAGGGAAAATGCGCCATCACGGGCCATTTGTGTCAAACGGCGAAGATATGCGCCCGGGCTTCGGATGGTCGCGGCTTTCTCTAACAGACAAAGGACTGTCACCGCTGCGCTCTCCGCACCCATGTCCCGTTTTGCCTCATTTAAGACCGGCGGGTCAATCCCTAGCATTGGGGCGATCTGATCTCCGATCCGTACAATATCGCTCCAATTGCGCATCGCTTCTGGGAAGAAACTTTGAACTTCTTTGCAAGCCCCGAACACCTCAGCCAAAGTGACCCCTTTCTTCGGCTCGTTGTCTTCACTGTCGATGTTGTCAGCCGAGTGAGGGAGGGCGACTTTCGGACCGGTCTGCTGTTCAGAGTCAAAATAGGATTTAATTGAATCCTGTATGTGCCGCTCATTTTCGCCGTCACTGGCGCTCATTTGGTCTGTAGATGGGGCAGGGGAAACCGGTTCTGTTTCGGCTTCATCAACGATGCTGGCCGTGCTCTCAAGCGCTTCACGTAACGCAGTCTCGAGCAGGGTCAATGCCGCTTCATCCGGCTTATGTCGAAGAACACGCCCCGCCTCATCTGCCACCCCTTCAGCGCCACCCTGACGGATCAGCGCGTGCCTCAGAACAAGCACCCGGTCCCTCAGCGCTTGCAGCCGTTCACGTAGCACTTCGGCTGCCTCAGCGGCGGTCTCAATCAGGTCTGACTGAACGACAAGGGGGGAGAGGTCAAAGCCAAAGGCCAGCGCAATCGCGCCGCCCCGGTTTCGTGCAAAGCGTTTGCGATTGGGGCTATCGTGCCGGGCAATAAGCCCAGCACGCACAAGCTGGGCAAGATGCCGTCGAAGCGTGCTTTCTGGCATCCCGTGCAACCGCTCAGACAGCCGAGCATTCGAGGCAAATACAATACCTGCAGCGCCATCTGGAATATGACGGCTCGGCAAAAAACTCAGCAATGCCTTTAATACGGTGAGGGTGCGGTGCGACAGTTCAAAGTAGTCAGCCGCAGTTGTCAGCCGGTCGAGCAAAGCCCATTTGTCCGGCCCCTCGCACGACACTTGGGTAGCCGATTTCGGCCGCCCGAACGCAGTTCGGAACGTGTTTTCCATCTTAAATCACGAAAGACAACAAAATACCGGCCCTATCCCATCGGGTAGAGTTGACATCGATAAATCTTTGGGGCTATCTCGAAGGTGCAAAGTTTGAGAAGGGCCTTCCGGGATTTATCCTGGGGGGCTTTTCTTTTGTGGTCTTGGATGTGCCTCCTGTTGCTACTTCCTCAATGTCTCACGCGCGGGTCTTTTGCCAGCGGTCGTGAATCTCTTGCAAAAGCTCTTCTGCATGCGCATCGAGCCATGTATCAAACCCCTCGGCAGAGCGGGCAGGGACGGTCACCGTGACACCACGCTTGCCGCTGCGAATGTCCGCCAAAGCCTTGCCATCACGGCTCCGAAGGGTGCGGGGCTTGGACGATGGGGCAGGGGAGGTGGCAGCTTTCTCGGGCTGAGCTGAAGCCTCAGCAAAGATCGCCTCGAACCGTTCATCTGAATTGAACCCTTCCCAGTCGGCCTGCGACATCCGTTTGTCCGCCCGCGCTTTTGCTGCGGGTTGCTCAAAGAGTTTGACCAAAGCCATCCAGCGATCCCGCCCGATGGACGGGGCAGAACCGATCTGGCGCAAGAAAGGTAGCTCGAACGCATGACCAACTTTGAGCATGCGACTGACCATAGGCAGATCGATCGACAGCGCGTCTGCGATTGTCTGCCGATCATGTCCGCCCACGTCTAACTGAGCAGCAAAGCTCGCCTTTTCGATAAACGACAGATCCTGTCGCGCGGTATTCTCCTGCCCCTGCGCCATCACCAAAGCATGGTCGTCCAACTGGCGGACCATCGCCTTGACGGGCATCGCAAGCGCTTTCAGTGCCTGAAGCCGCCGCCGCCCGTAGACAATCTCAAACCGTCCGGGGGTTTTGGGGTGGGGTCGAACGAGCACAGGAACCTGCTGCCCGTAGGTTCTGAGGCTGTCTTGCAGCTGCTTTTGAGCCTGCGTATCAGTGCCTAAACGGTCTTCGACGCCAGCCATGTCGATCAGATTGCCGTCCAATTCCTGAACCGCGTTTTCTTGCATCCGGTTCAACGAAGACTGAAGCGCCCCCACCGCGCCGCGCGGCATTAAACTGGCCTTACCCCGGCTCTTATTAGGCTCTATCGCGGGGGATTTAGGCTTTTCTGGCTTCTCAACATTCGCCGGTGCAGAAGATAAAATGCCTTTACGTGCCATTACCGCCCCCATGCTTTCTGGATCATGCTTTCGATCTCATCATTCACAAGATTGAGTGAATCCACCGCCCGGTCATAGGTCGATCGGTGAAACTGGGACCGGTCGACCTCATAAATCGTCTGATGGGTCAGCCCGGCATCCGAAATCGCGGTGGACTTCAGCATCGGTGCGACCATGACTTCTTCGTCAAAGAGCTGGCGCAGGAAGGATAGAACCTGCTGTTGTGGCCCATCATTCGGCTCGTACCGATTGATCAGGAAACGCAGGAAATCAAATTCCATGCTCGCCCCTGCATTAGAGACTACGTCAAGCAGGTCCGCGCTCATCTGCAGGAACTGCGACATTGATGCGACGTCGAGCATGTTCGGGACCACTGTGATCAACACGCCCGTCGATGCGCAAAGCGCCGACATCGTGAGGTACCCCAGTTGCGGCGGGCAATCGAAGATAACGACGTCGTAATTCTGCTCTACGTCCTGCAAAGAGGTCGCCAACCGAGCGAAAAATGCTGGCTGGGTGTTGTTCAGCAGAGCCTGGGGTGTCTCATGCTCAAACTCCTGAAGCATCAACCCTCCGGGAGCAAGATCAATGCCAGTAAAGAATGTTTTCTGAATGACATCGGCCAAAGGGACCGGATCGTCATATTGGATGGCATCGTAAATGGTCCCCGAGTTCAGGAAATCATACTCTGGCCGATAGCCAAAAAGCGTTGTTAGAGACGCTTGCGGGTCAATATCGACGCAGAGCACACGGTAGCCCTTCAAGGCCAATCGTTGCGCGGCATGGATTGCGCTCGTCGTCTTCCCGCTGCCGCCTTTGAAGTTCAAAAAGGACAATACTTGCAGTTTGTCCCCATCACGCCGCCCACGCTGGTAGGCACCGCGTGATTTGGCAGTGGACTCAAGCGTGCGCCGGATCGAGAGCAGATCTTCAGCACTGTAATGCCGCCGCCCGCCCGGGCTTGTCTGAACATCGACGACCTTATTGTCGAAATGGAGCTTGCGAAGGAAGCTGGTTGAAATTCCAAGCAATTCAGCGGCTTCCCCGGCTGAAAAGCGGCGTAACTCCTTGCGCGCGTCGGGCGCAAAGACCTTCAACATGTGACTTTCCAACGCCTCGGAAAGCGTTTCCGCATTACGGCGGATCCGTGTATTGATGTGTACAGTGTCCGTCACATCTGCCCTCGCTCTCAGTAACGCTATTATTCGGTAGCGCTTTTGTTTCCGTTACTTAATGCCATTAAAGCGATGCGTGCAATAGATTCTTGCGCGAGGAGAGGGAAAGACGGCATCGATAGTCGGAGCTACGATCAAAGATAGTCCGGGCTTTTACGTCTAAGGGTCTGTAATTATTTGTTAAAACTATCCTTGGAAATGAGAATGAGCTCATCATGAGCTGGATGGCCAGCATTTCGCGGTTTTGCCGTAGTTAGAGCCACATACCCGATTTGCGAGAATCATGGGACGGGTCATCCTGACCTTGCGCGCCCGAGATCACGGTGAGTTTCAAGCCAGTCTGTCTCTTCCGGCAATTTCGGTCCCGGTGGCTCTGGCGTCCACAGGCTAGTCCTGACACTGTGCGGGGAAAGTGGGGCTTTGGGTCCCAAGTCGGAGGAGGCCACTGCGGGATGGTCGATATTTGGAGCGGACTGACGCAGGCCTTTTGGCTTGTCTTCACGCTTGATCCCGAACTGGTGGAGATCGCCGGCCGGTCATTGCAGGTCACAGTTTCCGCCTTGGTCGTCGCCTGCCTGATTGCCCTCCCCCTCGCGGCATTGGTCGCCGTAAAACGGTTTCGCGCACGGCGCTTGGTGATCGCGGTTCTAAATGCGCTCATGGGACTGCCGCCAGTCGTGGTGGGGCTTATCGTTTATGTGGTCCTTTCCCGCTCCGGACCCCTCGGGGTGTTGGGGCTGCTTTTTACCCCCACGGCGATGATCATAGCGCAGGTGATCATTATCGTGCCGCTCATTGCCTCGATCGCGCATCAATCGATCCGCGAACTTTGGCAGGAATATCATGATCTGCTGATTTCTATGAATGTCACGCAAGGCCAAAAGATACGGACCCTGCTTTGGGATTCCCGCCGTGCGCTCCTCACCGCCGCGCTCGCAGGTTTTGGCCGCGCGATTGGGGAGGTGGGGGCGATCATGATCGTCGGGGGCAATATCGACCATGCGACGCGGGTGTTGACCACTGCGATCGCGCTTGAGACCGGAAAGGGTGAGTTTGCCTTGGCGCTCGCCCTCGGTTTCGTACTGATCGGGCTGGCCGTGGCGGTGAATCTCGCGATCCATTGGCTGGGCCGCACCGAACGGGAGGGTCGGTGGTAATGCAGCTTTTCCCGATGCAGGCCATTTCGATCGAAAGCCGCAGACGCGGGCAACGGCTGGTGGGACCGATTGATCTGACGCTGGAAGGGCAGGGTGCCACGGTCATTATCGGCCCGAACGGCGCGGGTAAGACCACGCTGTTGCAATTGCTGCATGGCACCGCGCGGCTCTCTGCGGGGCGGATCGATTGGGCCTGTACGACCGAAGAGGCGCGGCATCATCAGGCCTTCGTTTTTCAGCGGCCCGTTATGCTGCGGCGCACGGTTTTGGAAAACCTCATCTATCCACTGCGCCTGCGTGGTGTCGCAAAGGCTCAGGCCCGACTGGCGGCGGAGGAATGGGCCGCGCGCGTCGGGTTAGAGCCGCTTTTGGGGCGCGCAGCTCCTGTGCTTTCGGGTGGCGAGCAGCAGAAACTGGCCCTCGCCCGCGCCCTGATCTGCAAGCCCAAGCTGCTGTTTCTGGATGAGCCCTGTGCCGCATTGGATGGCCGTGCGACCCGAGAGATCGAGGCGATCCTGCAATCGGCGAAATCTGCCGGCACGCGGCTGATCCTCTCCACACATGACCACGGTCAAGCCCGCCGTTTGGCCGACAATGTCTTGTTCCTTCTGGGGGGCCGTCTGCATGAGGCCGGCCCCGCGACTATGTTTTTCAACCGACCTGAGACCCCTGAGGCGCAGGCATTTTTAAGAGGAGATATCGTAGAATGAAACATTGGATTGTAGGCGCAATTTCCGCGCTGGCGATGAGCGGTGCGGCGCAGGCCGCGGACGTGATGAAAATGGCGGTGACGACATCGTTCAATAACTCCGGTCTCGCGGATGTTCTCTTGCCTCAGATCGCAGCGGATCTTGATCTCGATGTGCAATTGTTGGTCGTCGGGACCGGCCAGGCGATCAAGCTAGGCGAATCCGGGGACGTGGACGCGATCCTGGTCCATTCGCGCAAAGCCGAGGAGGCTTTCGTCGACGCGGGGTTCGGCAGCCACCGAACGGAAATCATGTACAACGATTTCGTCTTCATCGGTCCAACAAGCGATCCGGCGGGCATCGCATCCTCGGGTGCGGCCACCGAAGCATTGAGCGCAATCGCCGACAAAGAGTCTGATTTCGTGAGCCGAGGGGACGACAGCGGCACGCATAAGAAGGAACTGTCTCTCTGGGGCGAAGCAGGTCTTAATCCGGCAGAGTTCGGGGATTGGTACAACGCCGTCGGGGCAGGCATGGGGGCGGCGCTCAACACCGCCTCGGGGATGCCCGCCTATGTGATGTCGGACCGGGCAAGCTGGTTGAACTTCGGCAATAAGGGGGATCTGGCGTTGCTCTATGCGGGCGATCCGGTTCTGTTTAACCAATATGCCTATCTGCCGGTGAACCCCGAGCGTCACGGCCATGTCAAAAATGATCTGGCTCTGAAGCTTGAAGACTGGCTGACATCGGACCGGGCGAAAGCGCTGATCAACGACTATAAGATCAATGGTGAGACACTATTCGTGTTCAACGCGGAAGGTGCCGAATAACCTGAGTTAGAGACCATCCGCGCCCAAACCTGCGCGGATGGTTCACTCGGGCAAGTCGCCGTGGATCGCGAATTGCTCTAGTCCTGCATCCTGCGGCTGGATCATGCGAAAGCTTTCACGGACGCCCGCGTCGGTCAACTCGCGCGCCACGGTGAGCAGACAGTTGGGCGCGTGATCGGCGCAGAGGTCGATCATCTGCGCCAACTCCTCTTTCGCCACGGGACGCGCGGCATCGACCGAAGGTGCACCGTAGTAGGTGACGAAATGCTGCGCCAGCAGCGCGGCGAGGGTCTCTACCTCGGCTTCCTCAATCTGGGTCACGGCGACAAAGGTCACGCGGCCAAAGGTTTCGAGCCCAAGCCAGCCGTTGGCGAAGGCTTGGCGGGCTTTGCCAGTCAGGTCGCCCTCGGTCCAATCGGAAAACTCGAATCCGCCAGAGATGCACCATTCCCCGGTGCGGGCGGGTGAGGCGAAGACGTTGCGGTCGCTCTCATCGAAATGGATCGCGCGGGCAAGTTTGAGGGTCATGGTGCGGGCTCCAATAGGGTGGTGAGCGGGATCAGGCGGGTCGTCTGTCCCGCGCGCAGTAACATGCCGAAGTCCTCGTCGACACCGATGAATGTACCGCTTGCGCCCTGCGCGGTCACCTCTTCGTCGATCCCATAGGCCAAGCCGCGCCATTCGCCATGCAGGCTGGCAGGGCCGAGGTCTTCCCAGCGGTTGATCCAATGCAGCGTGTGCCGCGCCCAGGATTCGACAAGGGCGGGGGGCTGCACCTCGGCGCAGCCTTCGGCATAGAGCGCGGTTTGATCCGGGTTCAGACCCGTTTGCGCCATGTCAGGGTCGTTCGCAGGGTAGAGCGGCAGGGTGAAACCGACGACGAGCCAATCGGGCACCGCCGCCGGATCGGTTGTCGAGGCCATCATCCGCAGCGCGCCGCAGGCCGCACCGTTCACGCGGATGCCGCCGTTCCATTCCAGTTGCACCGCGACTTCGGGCGGCGAGAGCGCGCCGAGGGCGTTTTGAAAGCCCACCCCGCAGAGCGGCAGCATCGCCACCGCGCGGGCCAGCGGCACCTCGGGGGCAAAGACCAAGGCCGCCTGCATCTCGGCCCCGTCGAGCCGGTAGGTGATCAGACCCGCATCGCAGCCCTCGGCCGCGCGGGCGCAGGCGGCGGCAAGCGCATCGCCCGCGACCGCCTCGCCCGACATCAGCGGGGGGAAGGACAGCACCTCGCTCATGCGGCGCCAGCGTCCACGAGTTGCTTGGCGATGGCGTGAAAGGCCGCGGCCTGTTTGCTGTCCGGCTGGCTGACGGTGATCGGCGCACCGCCGTCCGAGGCGAGACGGATCTGAAGATCAAGCGGCACTTCGGCGAGCAGGGGCACGCCCCATTTCTCGGCCTCGGAGGCGACACCGCCGTGGCCGAAAACATGCTCCTCGTGGCCGCAATTGGTGCAGATATGCGTCGACATGTTTTCGATCATGCCGAGGATCGGCACCTTCAGCTGGTTGAACATATCGATGCCCTTGCGCGCGTCGATCAGAGCCACATCCTGCGGTGTAGAGACGATCACCGCCCCATCCACATGGGCCTTTTGCGCCAGCGTCATCTGCACGTCACCAGTGCCCGGCGGCAAGTCGACGATCAGCACGTCAAGCGCACCCCATTGCACCTGCGTCATCATCTGTTGCAAGGCGCCCATCAGCATCGGCCCGCGCCAGACCACGGCTTGGTCTTCGTTGGTCATGAGGCCAATCGACATCATGGTGACGCCGTGATTGCGCATCGGCAGGATGGTCTTGCCATCGGGCGAGGCGGGGCGGCCAGAGACGCCGAGCATGCGTGGCTGGCTGGGGCCGTAGACGTCTGCATCCAAGAGCCCGACCCGGCGGCCTTGGGCAGCCAGCGCGCAGGCGAGGTTCGCGGAAACGGTGGATTTGCCGACGCCGCCCTTGCCCGAGGCGACGGCGATGATCCGGTCGACGCCGGGGATTTTTTGCGGGCCGGTTGGCTCCGCTTTGCGCTGCGGCTTGAGGTCAGGCGGCGGGGCTTTCTCGCTGTGGCCGGTCAGCACGATGGAGACTTTCGAGACCCCCTCGACCTGCGCCAGCGCCGCTTCGGCCAGCGCCTTGGCCTCCTCATAGGCTTTGGCTTGGGCGGGCGGGATTTCCATCACGAAACGCACCGCGCCCGCGTCATCCACATTCAGCGCGCGCATCACGCCGCTGGCCACGATGTCTGTCCCCGTGGCCGGATCGGTCACGGTCTTCAAGGCGGTCAGGACCGCGTCTCTGCTGGCTGTCACGTCGCTTATGCCTCGCCCTTGTCCGCGCCGGCGATGGTTCCGTCGATCTCATGCTCAAGGCCCAGTTCGGGGATGGTGATCACGGCCTTGACCGCAAACTCTTTGCCGCTGGTGTCATGGTCGCGCATGGCCTTTTCGATGGCCTGCTGCGAGGTCACGCCGACCTGTTTGAGAAACTTGCGCATCGACATGTTGAAGTCTTCGCTCATGGGTGGCTCCTGTGCTGTGGGCGGCCTAGTGGTCGCGCCGTTTGGAGAGGTAATCGTCGGTGGTCCGAGGGCGCGGGCGTTCGTTGCCGGTCATCGGGTTGTTGGTGCTGTGATACTGCGCATTGATCCGGCAGTCATCGCACATCTGGATCATCCGCAGTTTTGCCTCATCGGCAAACATCGAATGGCTGCGCAGCTTGTCGGTGATTTTCTCTACGGTGGATTTCACGCCAAAGAGGCTGCCGCATTCGACGCAGGCAAAAGGCTCTTCCTCGTTCAGCACGCGCTGGCTCAGCGCGGCTTCGGTCAGGTCGAGGCGCGGCGCGAGGGTGATGGCATCCTCGGGGCAGACATTGGCGCAGAGCCCGCATTGCAGGCAGGCGTCTTCCTGAAAGCGCAGTTGCGGCAAGTCCGGGTTGTCGCCAAGCGCGCCCGAAGGGCAGAGCGATACGCAGGAAAGACACAGCGTGCAGGCATCCTTGTCGACCAGAACGGCACCGTAGGGCGCACCCTTGGGCAGGTCCAACACCTCAGCCTCGGGGTTGAGCGCCCGCGCTGCCTGCCGGGCGATCTGGCGGCGGCTGCCCATGGGGCGCACCGGCTGGGCGACGGGGGCAGGGGCCTCGCTGTCATAGAGGATGTCGGTCAGCGCCTCGGGGTCGGGGGTGTCGATCAGCGACATCCGCGCTTCCCCCGCAATGGCGCGGGCCAGCGCGGTCTGCGCCTCAATCGCGTCGCGGTCGGCCTTGGGGCCAAGCAGAAGCGAGACATGGGCGAACCCGGCGGCGAGCGCGGCCAGCGCCTCAGCATGGCCAAAGGCGGCGAGCGCATCGAGTTCCATCGGCACCACATCGGCAGGCAGTCCGCGCCCGTGGCGTGCGGCAAGGCGGATCATCTCGGCGCCATGGGCGTCATGCACCATGAGGCGCGGCGCTTCGCCGCCCGCTTCGAGATAGGCGCGCGCCAGCGTCTGCACCCGGCGCATGGTGAAATCGACGGGCGGCGCGTCATAGCTGATCGCACCCGAGGGGCAGGCCGAGGAACAGGCACCGCAGCCCGCGCAGATCATTGGATCGAGCGCAACATGATCGCCGTCGGGCGTGATCGCGCCAGTGGGGCAAAGGTCCAGACAATTGGTGCAGCCGGTTTGCCCCGCGCGGGAATGGGCGCAGAGCAGCGGCTCGGTCCGCACATAGAGCGGCTGCTCAAATGTGCCGGTGAGATGCGAGGCAGCCAGCACGGCGGCGGCCACGGCAGGCGGGTGGCCGGGATCGGCGCGCAGGTAGCCTTCGCGTTTTTCATGCGCCGGGAACAGCGGCGTCTCGCCGCGCAGGTCGATGATGATGTCACATTGGCTGCGCGCGCCGTCGCGCGGCGCGGTCCAGTTGAGCGGTCCCCGGCCACGCGGGTCGACCTGCCGCAGCGCGTCGATCACCACTTCGAACTGTCCAAGCGCGCCCTTGGCACGGCGCAGCTTGCCGGAAATGAGGTCAAAATCGCGCACCTCGGGCAGATTGTCCTCGGCCTGTGTCACCGCGTCGTCCATCAACAGCGTGACACTCAGATGGTCTTTGAGCTGCGCCGCCGCCTCCAGCGCCGCCGGGCCGCGCCCCACGATCAGGCAAAGCCCTTCGGAGCCGACATCGATGGTTTTCTCTGCCGGGGCGTCCAAAAGCGCCTCGGCTGCGAGGGCGGACATTTTGGGTAGTTTGTCACGGGGGTCATCCGACCATCCGGCCCGGTCGCGCAGGTCCAAGAGGGGGGCAGGGGTCAGGCCCAAATCCTCGGCTAATTCGGTAAAGACCCGCTCTTCTTGGGTGCAGCATAAAATTGCGTCCCCGGCGGTCAGGGCCTTGGCAGCCCGGTCGATCTGGGTGGTGCAGAGGGCCGAACAGGGGGGCGCGACCGCCAAACCGCTGCGCTCGGCCAGTGCATCGGAATCGATACGCTGCGACCCTGCGCAATCGCATGTTATCAATGTCTTGGCCATGAATTTTCCCTTATCTCGCACGACATTCCGCAGCCCATCTGGGCAGGGCAGAGGCCCCAAGCTAGACGGGATTTGCCACCCCCTACAACCGAAATTCGCGGCGTGGCGGTGCTGCTCCTAAGCGGTGAAGCAGGCAGAAACAGCGGTCAGCGGGGGCAGTGATTCGAAATTTGCGATTCCCTCATTTTCCGAGCGAAACACTCAAGTTAGACAATTAGGCCGAGGCGCCATTGACGGGCCTAGCCGATGGGCCATCTTGTCTCGAAAGCCGGGTTTTTCGGGCTTTGGCGCGGATTAGCGCTTCCCCCGGACCGGCCTTTGCGGCGAAGGTCGTTGAAACGGAGGAGCAATTTGATTCACAACCCGACAATGTATCGGACGATGCCCTTGGGCATTGTACTGCGGCGCGCGCCGGGGGTGACCCGTTGGGCCAAGTGGAGCTGGAAAGCGACCGCCGTGCTGCCCGGTGCCGGGGAGGCAGATTGGCGCGAGCTGCGCCGCGATGGTGAGATCGTCGAATACCACGCCGCCACGCTCAAGCTGGACCTCCACGGAGCCGAGACCGAAGCCTATGTCCACGGCCTTGGCGCGGATGTGCCTTGTGTCTATGTTGTGATGCGCCCCATTCCCGGTGCAACCGACCGCCCCTTCAAACTCGCGCTGGTCACAGCATCGCCCTATGAGGCGCAGGATTATTGCGACAGCGCCGAAGAGGTGGTGGAAAAGGTCGCGATGACGCCGGGCCTGATGGCATGGGTGCAAGAATTCGTCGAAGAGTTCCACCAAGAGGAAGCCTTCGTCAAACGCCGCCGGGATCGTCTGCGCACTGATCTTAAACAAGACGGGATCGGGGATCCGCGCATTGAAAAGCCTGCGGACATCTATGCATCGCCCGCGCTGAAACGAAAGCGTCTGGCATGAGCGGTTTTTGGCAGAAACGCCGCGCCGCCGTCGCGGCTGAGGCAGAAGCCGAAGTGCGCGTTCACGCAGCGCAGGTGGCAGAGGCTGAAGAAGCCGCGCTGGCCGAGCGCAGCGATGATGACCTGCTGGCCGAGTTCGATCTGCCCGCGCCCGAGGATCTGGTGAGCGGCGAACAGTTGCGTGCCTTTCTCAAGGCGCAACTGCCCCAACGGCTCAAGACCCGCGCGCTGCGCAGCTTTTGGAAAACCAACCCGGTGCTGGCCTGCCTTGACGGGTTGAACGATTACGACGACGATTACACAGCGGCGGCGACAGCTGGGAAACCGGTTAACACGATCTACCAAGTGGGCCGCGGCATGGTCTCGAAGGTCGAAGAGGTGCTGACCGCTGAGGCCGACGCGCCCGAAGAGACGGTTGAGAGCGCCAACAATGACGCGCCCGTTCTGGCCTCGACCCATGATGTCGTCGTGCCCGGCCCCCGCCGGACCGAAACGGCGCTGGCCCCAGATGCGCCTCTTGAGGTGCATCATGCCGCCCCGGAAGAAGAATCCGAAGCGCAGCCCGCGCCGACCCACCGCCGCATGCGGTTTCACTTCGCCAGTGATCTGGCACAGGACATGGAAGGTAGCAGCGCATGACCCAATTGGCCGCGACGCCCCTGCCCGAAGAAGACCGCCTGCGCGCGGACCTTTACAACTTCATGGGCCTAATCCTTGCCGGACCGCCGGATCAGATGCTGCTGGATCAATGCGCGGGCCTGTCGGGGGATGACAGCGAGTTGGGGCAGGGATTCAAGACGCTGTCGAAACTTGCCGCCAAGACCAAACCCTCGGGTGCCGAGAGTGAGTTCAACCGGCTTTTCATCGGGCTGGGCCGGGGCGAGCTTTTGCCCTATGCGAGCTTTTACCTCACCGGTTTTCTCAACGAAAAACCGCTGGCCGCCCTGCGTCAGGATATGGTTGCACGCGGGCTTGAACGGGCGGCGAATGTGTTTGAGCCCGAAGACAACATCGCGTCGCTGATGGAAATGATGGGCGCGATGATCGCGGGCCGTTTTTCGGCACCGGCCACGCTGACGCAGCAGAAGACATTCTTTAACCGGCATATCGCCCCTTGGGCTGGGCACTTCTTTGCCGACCTCGAAGGGGCGAAAAACTCGGTCTTCTATGCCCCCGTGGGCAAAATTGGCCGTGCCTTCATGCAGATTGAAGCCGAAGCCTTCCGGCTCAGCAAAGACGACTAGACCCACCGCGATGAGACAGGCGGGGCCACGCGCCCCTGAACAAGAGACGTAACAGGAGAGAGAAGATGACACGCAAGCCAGAGGGTACCACCGACGCACCCGTTCGCAAGGACCGGCGCGACTTCCTGAAATTCGCGGGCTCCGCCGCGCCCTTGGCCGCCGTTGCCGTGGCCACCACAGGGAGCGAAGCCGAAGCGGCCCAAGCCCCCGACCTGTCGTCGGACCGTATCCAAGACACCGAACACACGCGCGCCTATTACGCCGCCGCGCGGTTCTAATCAGATAACCGGGGCGCGGCCCCGAAAACTTGGCAAGGCGATAACACCCGCCGTTCAATAGCCACCTCAGGCGGGGACCAGCCCGCGCATAGGGAGTGAAGATATGTTGAGGAAAAAGACCAATGGGGTCGCGCGGTCTGCGCAGCGGACAGGCATCATGTCCGATGTGGCGCGCAGCGGTATTGACCGGCGCGCGTTCCTGCGCGGCTCGGGCCTTGCCATCGGCGGGCTTGCGGCCATTGCAGGCACCGCGGGCAGCGTGCAACAGGCATCAGCCGCCACCGCAGCCGTCAGCGGAAAGATGGAAGTCAAGAAATCCGTCTGCACCCATTGCTCGGTCGGCTGTACCGTCATCGCCGAAGTGTCGGACGGTGTTTGGCTCGGTCAAGAACCCGGCTGGGACAGCCCCTTCAACCTCGGCGCGCATTGCGCCAAGGGTGCTTCGGTCCGTGAGCACGCCCATGGCGAGCGCCGCCTGAAGTATCCGATGAAGAAAGTCGGCGGCGAATGGCAGCGGATTTCTTGGGAGCAGGCGATCAACGAGATCGGCGATCAGATGCTGTCGATCCGCGACACCTCCGGTCCGGATTCGGTCTACTGGCTCGGCTCGGCGAAACACTCCAACGAACAGGCCTATCTGTTCCGCAAGTTCGCCGCCTATTGGGGCACCAACAACGTCGACCACCAGGCGCGGATCTGTCACTCCACCACCGTGGCGGGCGTGGCGAACACATGGGGCTACGGCGCCATGACCAACAGCTACAACGACATCCACAAGTCGCGCGCGATCTTCATCATCGGCGGCAACCCCGCCGAGGCGCACCCGGTGTCGCTGCAGCACGTGCTGAAAGCCAAAGAAGAGAACAACGCGCCGCTGATCGTCTGCGATCCGCGGTTCACCCGCACCGCGGCCCATGCCGACGAATATGTGCGGATGCGTCCCGGCTCTGACGTGGCGCTGGTCTGGGGTATCCTCTACCATATCTTCGAGAACGGTTGGGAGGATGAGGAATTCATCCGCACCCGCGTCTGGGGCATGGATGAAATCCGTCAGGAAGTCGCCAACTGGACCCCCGATGAGGTTGAGCGCGTCACCGGCGTGCCCGGCGAACAGCTTCAGCGCGTCGCGCGGACACTGGCCAACCACCGCCCCGGCACCGTGATCTGGTGCATGGGTGGCACGCAGCACACCAACGGCAACAACAACACCCGCGCCTACTGCATTCTGCAGCTGGCCTTGGGCAACATGGGCACCGCCGGTGGCGGCACCAACATCTTCCGCGGCCACGACAACGTGCAAGGCGCGACCGACCTTGGCGTTCTGGCCGATACGCTGCCGGGCTACTACGGCCTGTCCGATGGCTCTTGGGCGCATTGGGCGCGGGTCTGGGGTGAGGATCTGGAATGGATCCAGAGCCGCTTCGCCTCGTGGACCGATGGCGCGGGCGAAGAGCAAAAGATGATCAACCTCATCGGCATCCCGGTGTCGCGTTGGATCGATGGTGTGCTTGAGGACCGTGAGAACCTTGAGCAGCCCGACAACACCAAAGCCATGGTGCTCTGGGGCCACGCGCCGAACTCGCAGACCCGTCAGGGTGAGATGAAAACGGCGATGGAAAAGCTCGACCTGCTGGTTGTGGTCGACCCATACCCAACCGTCTCTGCCGTTCTCCACGATCGGACCGACAACACCTACCTGCTCCCGGCCTGTACGCAGTTCGAAACCTCCGGTTCCGTGACCGCATCGAACCGCTCGCTCCAGTGGCGCGAAAAGGTCGTCGAGCCGCTGTTTGAAAGCCTGCCGGACCACACGATCCTCTATAAGTTCGCCAAGAAGTTCGGCTTTGATGATCGCATGTTCCGCAACATCGAAGTGAACGGTGAAGAGCCGCTCATCGAAGACCTGACGCGCGAGTTCAACAAAGGCATGTGGACCATCGGCTATACCGGGCAGTCGCCCGAGCGGATGAAGATGCACATGCAGAACCAGCACACCTTCGACAAAACCACTCTGCGTGCCAACGGCGGCCCGGCGGATGGCGATTACTACGGCATGCCATGGCCCTGCTGGGGCACGCCCGAGATGAACCACCCCGGCACGGCGAACCTTTACGATCTGTCGCTGCCAGTGGCCGAAGGCGGCCTGACCTTCCGCGCCCGTTTCGGCGTTGAACGTGACGGTGAGAACCTGCTCGCCGAAGGTGTCTATTCCAAAGGCTCCGAGATCAAAGACGGCTATCCTGAATTCACCATGCAGATGCTGACGGATTTGGGCTGGGACGGCGATCTCACAGCGGAGGAACGCGCCATCATCGAAGCGGTCGCAGGTTACGAGAAGCCTGAAAATGCGGACGATGGCCAAGAAGAGGTCGGTGAAACCTCGCATCAAGGCGAGATGGAATCGGATTACGTGGCCCAAGTCGGTGGCATCAACTGGAAGACCGACCTTTCGGGCGGCATCCAGCGGGTCGCGATTGAACATGGCTGCGCCCCCTTCGGTAACGCCAAGGCCCGCTGTGTGGTCTGGACCTTCCCCGATCCGGTGCCAAAACACCGCGAGCCGCTTTATTCAAACCGGCGCGATCTGGTCGCGGATTACCCAACCTACGAAGACAAGACCTTCTGGCGGGTGCCGACGCTTTATGCCTCGATCCAAAAGAACGACTTCTCGCAGGAATTCCCGATCATCCTCACTTCTGGCCGCTTGGTCGAATATGAGGGCGGCGGGGACGAGACCCGGTCGAACCCATGGTTGGCCGAGTTGCAACAGAACATGTTCATCGAGATCAACACCCGTGACGCCAACAACCTTGGCGTGCGCGACGGGTCCGACGTTTGGGTCGAAGGGCCCGAGGGCGGCAAGATCAAAGTGATGGCCATGGTCACCGAACGGGTGGGCGAGGGCGTGGCCTTCATGCCCTTCCACTTCGGCGGGCACATGGAAGGTGTCAGCCTGCGGGACAAATACCCCGATGGGGCCGATCCGATCGTTCTGGGCGAAAGCACCAACACGGTTCAGACCTACGGCTACGATTCAGTGACGCAAATGCAGGAGACCAAAGCGACTCTCTGCAAGATTATGCCAGCGTAAGGAGATAAGAGAATGGCAAGAGCAAAGTTTCTCTGCGATGCCGAGCGCTGCATTGAATGCAACGCATGTGTCACGGCTTGTAAGAACGAACACGAAGTCCCTTGGGGCATCAACCGCCGCCGCGTGGTGACCATTCAAGACGGCCAACCGGGCGAACGCTCGATCTCGGTCGCTTGTATGCACTGCTCGGACGCGCCCTGTATGGCGGTCTGCCCGGTGGATTGTTTCTACCAGACCGACGATGGCATCGTCCTGCACTCAAAGGACCTCTGCATTGGTTGCGGTTACTGCTTCTACGCCTGCCCCTTCGGCGCGCCGCAGTATCCGCAGGCTGGCAACTTCGGCAGCCGCGGCAAGATGGACAAATGTACCTTCTGCGCCGGTGGCCCTGAGGAAAACCACTCTCAGGCGGAGTTCCAGAAGTACGGCCGCAACCGGATCGCGGAAGGCAAACTGCCAATCTGCGCCGAGATGTGTTCGACCAAGGCGCTTCTGGCCGGTGACGGTGACATGGTCTCCGACATCTACCGCGAGCGCGTCGTCGCGCGCGGCTTTGGCTCCGGCGCTTGGGGCTGGGGCACGGCTTACGAGCAAAAAGGCCAGTAACGGCTTTCGGGGCGGCCTGACCGGGTCGCCCCTTTACTCCATATCTGTCTAGCCGGGGGATTTCCCATGCTGCGCCACCTGATGGCTCTTTTCATTCTCGCCTTGGCCGCGCTGCCGGTCAGCGCCACGGCGCAGGACGTGCGCCTGCCCGAGAACGCGACCCCCTCGGCCATTGACCGCGCCAACACCGGCGGCGCGCAGAACCTGGCCGACATCGAACGCCGCCAAAACGGGGCCGAGATTGACGACGGGTTCCGGCGCAACAATCTGGGCGGCGACGCCGCAACGGTGCCGGGCCTTGGCCCGCTTGGCGGGCGCTCGGACCCGGACCTGTGGCGCGGCATCCGCTATAACGAATTGCCCGTGCGCGTCAGCACGATGAACAAGACCGGCCGCGTCTTGGTGCAAGACAACGGCATGTGGTGGCAGCAATTCCGCGAAGGGCCGCTGGCAACCTACGGCGCTTGGCTTCTTGCCGGAACGCTGGCCGTGCTCTTGCTGTTCTATCTCCTGCGGGGGCGGATCCGCATCGAAGGCGGCAAGGTCGGGCGCACCGTCATTCGCTTCAAAGCGATCGAACGGTTTGCCCATTGGATGCTGGCCGGGTCTTTCATCCTGCTTGCCCTGACAGGCTTGGCCACGCTCTTTGGCCGCAAGGTGGTCATTCCGCTCTTGGGGCGTGAGTTCAACTCGGTCCTGCTGACCGGGTCTAAGTTCATCCACAACAACGTCTCATGGGCCTTTATGATTGCGCTCGTCATGGTCTTTGTGATGTGGATTTGGCACAATATCCCGAACAAGACCGATTGGGTTTGGATCAAGCAAGGCGGCGGTTTCATCGGCGACAAACACCCGCCTGCGAAAAAGTTCAACTTCGGGCAAAAGATCGTCTTTTGGGCCGTGATCCTGCTGGGCTTCTCGGTCTCGCTCTCGGGGCTGTCGCTGCTGTTTCCCTTCGAGATCCAGCTTTTCGGGCATACCTTCAACCTTATCAATGACATCGGCATGGCCGAGGCCGCAGGCTTTGGTCCCTTGCAGGACGATCTGACGCCCCATGCCGAAATGCAATATGCCCAACTGTGGCACGCGATCATCGGCTTTCTGATGATGGCGGTGATCTTGGGCCACATCTATATCGGGACACTCGGTATGGAAGGCGCCTTTGACGCCATGGGCAACGGCGAGGTTGATGAACGTTGGGCCGAGCAGCACCATTCGCTCTGGCTTGATGAGGTCAAAGATGACAAGCGGACCCCCGCAGAATGATGGGCGGCGTTCAGGTAAAAGGATACGCGCAATGAAAGCCATGCTGGCAGGGTTTCTGGGCGTCGCGGTGATCGGCGTTGTGGCCTATTTCGGACTGCATGAGATAGGCTTTTCCTCGGCTGAGGTCTATTCAGGTGAAAACGTCCGGCTGGACTGACACCGAAGAGGCATATCATGGCGGCAGGCGATGAATACGGCGGCACGCTCGAAGGCGCGTCGATCCTTGTGATCGACGACGAACCGGGAATGCGCCATTTCCTGACCAAGATTTTGGAGCCGCGTGTCAAGCGCGTGGCACAGGCCGCGTCGCCTGCAGAGGCCACCAAACTCTTGGACGAGGCGCATTTCGATGTGGTCGTTCTGGACAATGTCATGCCCGGCAAAACCGGGCTGGAATGGGTGGTCGAGCAGCGCCGCAAAGGGTTCTACGCCGACACGGTTCTGATCACCGCCTATGCCGATCTGGAAACCGCCATCGCCGCGCTGCGCGCGGGCGTCAGTGATTTCGTGCTGAAACCCTTCCGGGCGAACCAAATCCTCGGCGCCGTTTCCCGCACGCTCGACCGCAAGAACCTCCGCCGCGACAACACACTGCTGCGGCGTGAATTGCAGGGCGGGGCAGCGGTGCAGATGCTTGGCAAGTCCGAGGCCCTGTCGAAGGTGCGCGGGATGCTGAACCGGCTTGCCCCGGTCCCGACGCCGGTGCTTTTCACTGGGGCCAGCGGCACCGGCAAGGAGTTGGCCGCGCGGCAACTGCACCAGATGTCTGACCGCGCCGACCATCCTTTCGTTGCGGTCAACTGCGCCGCCATTACGCCGGATCGGATCGTGCCGGAACTCTTCGGTGCGGTGGAGGGGAACGAAACCCTACAGCCGGGGCTGTTCCTTTTGGCCGATGGCGGCACGCTGTTCCTTGATGAAGTGGCGCAGATGCCGGAGCAGTTGCAGGCGGCCTTGTTGCGGGTATTGGAAGATCAACGCATCCGGCCCGAAGGGGCCGAGCGGGAAATTCCGCTGAACCTGCGGTTCCTTTTCGCCACAAATGCCGATCTGCCCAAAGCGGTGGAGGAGGGGCGTTTCCGCGCAGACCTTTATCACCGCATGAATGTTGTCGAAGTCGCGATGCCGCCGCTCAAGGACCGCTCGGATGATATCGTCGAGCTGGCGGCGATGTTCATGCAGCAATTCTCGACCGCGCTTGGCATGCCCGCGCTGCGGTTGGATGCCGAGACATTGCTCAAGCTGCGGCGCTACGATTGGCCGGGCAATGTGCGAGAATTGCGAAATCTGATCGAACGGTCGGTCATCCTCGGCAGCCTGCCCGAAGCCTTTGCGGGCCATGGCACTGTCGATGGGCCAAGGGCAATCGAGGATCTCGAACTGGTCACGCAGCGCCACATGCTGCACATTCTTGATCTTTCGGGCGGCAACCGGGCCGAGGCCGCGCGGCGCTTGGGTGTCTCTCGTAAAACCGTTGACCGCAAGCTTGCCGCTTGGGCCGCTGAGGGGCTGGATATCGACGCCCTTTGAGGGGAGCAAAGCTATGTGATTTGCGCATATCCGTTCCGCGGGCGCGGAATCCATCGTTCCTTTCGGGAATTCTGTTCTGTCTCTGGGCCCACAGTAGGAAATTCGACCCGCGCACACCCGATGGCCATAGCTCCCATTCCTTCTGAACCGATCCCGCCCGTCAAACGTTCCTGTTTCAGCAATGGTGTTGAAGCGGGCGGCGCCCGGTGACATCTGATGCTCAAGCGTTACAGGAGTAAATTCAATGCTGAAACAGATCGTTACCGCCACCGCGCTTGCCGCGGTTTCTGGCACCGCAGCCTTCGCCCAAGATAATGAAACGCTCCGCGTGGGCATGTCGGGCGGCTATTTCCCCTTCACCTTCGTTAAGCAGGACGTGCTTCAGGGGTTCGAAGTCGACGTGATGAATGCTGTCGGCGAAGAGGCGGGCTTTGAGGTTGAGTTCGAAACCATGGCCTTTTCCGGTCTGATCGGCGCGCTGGACGCAGGCCGCATCGACACGATCGCCAACCAGATCACCATCACGCCAGAGCGTGAAGAAAAGTTCGCCTTTACCGCGCCTTACGTATTTGATGGCGCGCAGGTCGTGACCAAAGAGGGCAACGAAGAGATCGGTGGCGTCGAAGACCTGCGCGGTAAAACCGTTGCGGTCAACCTCGGCTCGAACTTCGAGCAGCTTTTGAACGAACTCGACTTTGCAGATGAGATCGAGATCAAGACCTATGAGTCCAACATCGCCCAAGACACCGCGCTTGGCCGGGTGGATGCATTCGTGATGGACCGGGTTTCCTCTGCCCAGCTGATTCAGGAAAGCCCCCTGCCGCTGCAACTGGCAGGCAAGCCGTTCTCCGAAATCCGCAACGCGCTGCCGTTCCAAGACAATGACGAAGGCCGCGCCCTGCGGGACCGTGTCGACACCGCGCTGGAGTCCCTGCGCGAAGACGGTACACTGACCGAAATCTCGGACAAATGGTTCGGCACTGACATCACCAAAGCGGAGTAACCCATGCGGGCGCTAGACCTTGACTACATGCTGGGGCTGGTGCCCGTCATATTGGGCTATGTACCGTTAACTTTGTTCATGGCGGTGGCGGGGATGGTGTTCGCACTGATCCTCGCCTCGCTTTTGGCTGTCGAACGGGTGGCCAAAGTGCCTGTTCTCGACTGGTTCGTGATCGTCTTCATCAGCTTTTTCCGCGGCACGCCGCTGCTGGTGCAGTTGTTTCTGTTCTACTTTGGCCTGCCGCAGGTGCTGTCATTCCTGTCGGATATCAACGGTGTGACCGCCGCCATCATGGGGCTGACCTTGCATTTCTCGGCCTATATGGCCGAGAGCATCCGCGCCGCGATCATGGGGGTCGACCGCAGCCAATGGGAGGCCGCGCAATCCATCGGCATGACCCAAGGCCAGATGATGCGGCGTATCATCCTGCCACAGGCCGCCCGGATCGCCGCGCCCACATTGGTCAACTATTTCATCGACATGATCAAAGGCACCTCGCTGGCCTTTACTCTTGGCGTGACCGAAATGATGGGCGCAGCCCAGAAAGAGGCGGCGGGCAGCTTCCTTTACTTCGAGGCCTATCTCGTTGTGGCGATGATCTATTGGGTCATTGTCGAAGCGCTTAGCCAGATGCAAAAGCGGCTTGAAACCTATCTAAACAAGGCGTTCGTCCGATGATCGATATCACTGGCCTGACCAAACATTTCGGCGGCGCGCCGGTCCTCAATGGCATTGATTTGCAGATTGCGGAAGGCGAGCGCGTGGTTGTCATCGGCCCCTCCGGCACGGGCAAATCGACCCTGCTGCGCTGTCTCAACTTCCTCGACGTGCCGCAGGCGGGGACCATCCGCATCGGCGATGTGACGGTTGACGCTGCGAAGGCGCGCAAGGCGGACATTCTGGCGCTGCGCCGTCGGACCGCGATGGTGTTTCAGAACTACGCCTTGTTCGCCAACAAGACGGCGAAAGAGAACATCATGGAGGCGCTTGTTACCGTGCAAAAGCGCCCCAAAGGCGAGGCCGAGCAGCGCGCGCTTTCGGTCTTGGCCGAGACCGGATTGGCCGACAAGGCCGACAGTTTCCCCGCAGCACTGTCCGGCGGGCAACAGCAACGTGTCGGCATCGGCCGGGCGATGGCGCTTGGGGCCGAGTTGATGCTGTTTGATGAGCCGACATCCGCGCTTGATCCTGCATGGGTCGGTGAGGTGCTGGACCTGATGCGCGCGGTGGCAGAGCGCAAGCAAACCATGCTGATCGTGACCCATGAGATGCAGTTCGCCCGTGAGATCGCGGATCGGGTGATCTTTATGGACGGCGGCAAGATTGTTGAGAGCGGCCCGCCATCCAAGATTTTCAGCGTGGCCAAGGATGCGCGATTGCAAAAGTTTCTCAAGCGCGTCGAGGGCTAGGCGGGTGCCGCGCGCCTGTCGCGAGGTATTTGTCGCTTTTACCGGCTTGGCCCGCTATGCTGCGGTGCAGAGAACCTATTGAAGGCTTGGCAAATGAGCGCCCGGATTATCTGTGTAGCCCAACAAAAGGGTGGGGCAGGCAAGACCACCCTCGTTTCGAACTTGGCGATTGCCTATTTAGCAGCGGGCAAAAGCGTTGGCCTGTTGGATACGGACCCTCAAGGCAGCCTCGGCAAGTGGCTCGACATTCGCGAAGAGATGCTTGGACTAAACCCAAAACTGAAGTTCGCAACGGCGACCCCCTATGGGATATCCCGCGCCATCCGGACGGTCGGCAACGAGGCTGATGTCATTCTCATCGATACGCCCCCCAAAGCGGATAGCGATGTGCGTTGGGTCCTGCGCGACTCGGATCTGGTGTTGGTGCCGGTATCGGCCAGTCAGGCCGACGTCTGGGCAACCCATGACGTATTGGATTTGGCCGAGCGTGCGCAGAAACCGACGCATATCGTGATGAACCGCACCCGCGCCGGCACGCGGGTCGGCGATGACGTGGCCAAGTCGGTGGCCGAGCTTGGGGCCGGGCGGCTTGACGCGTCGCTGGCCAACAGAGTGATCTACGCCGATGCCCTTGGCCGGGGTCTGGGTGTGGTTGAGGCAAAAAAGTCCGGCCCTGCCGCGGATGAAGTCCGCGCGCTAGCGCAAGAGGTCGCAGGCATTCTTGAACTGTAGTCCCGGCTGAGCGGGTTTAATTCTGTCTCGGTACAGACTAAGCCCCCGAAAACGTAAAAAGGCCCGCCATTTGGCGGGCCTTTCCGTTAGAACCGATAGGCTCAGATCACTCCGCGCAGGCGCGGATTTTTTCGATGTCCGGCCCGTTGGGCGTGCGGCCCAAGTTGAAGGGGGCCGATGCATCACGCCATTTGGCGTAGTCGTTCAGATACTCCAACTGGCTCAGGTAAACCTTTGCGGAATCGGGGTTCTCACAGGCGGTTTCTTCGATGGTTTCGTTGGCCATTTCCTGAACGGTGGCCAGCGTTTCATCGTCGTAGCGGTTGATCTCGATGCCCGCATCGAGGAACTGCTGATAGGCTTCGGTCGCGCGCTTCTCGGTGAAGGAGAGCGACCAGACGAGGTTGGCCTGTGCCGCGATTTCAAGCGCTTCGCGGGTTTCGTCCGACAGCGCGTCCCACGCGCCTTTGTTGATCATCACACCGAAGATCGACGCCGACTGGTGCCAGCCCGGTGTCGCCCAGTATTTGGTGACCTGCTGGAAACCGCCCGAGAAGTCGACGTTGGGGGTCGAGAATTCCGCGCCATCAATCACGCCGCGCTCAAGCGACTGGTAGATTTCGCCACCAGCCATGGAGACCTGAGAGCCGCCCAGTTTTTCCAACAGACGGCCCTGCTCCAGACCCGACAGACGCAGACGCTTGCCCTTGAGGTCTTCCAGCGTGACGATCTGCTCGTTGGTGCGGAAACCGGATTCGTTGTTGGTCACGCCGTAGGGCAGGTAGACCATGCCGAACTTGCCGTAGATCTCGTTGTAGAGCTCTTTGCCGCCCCACTGCTCGATCCAGTTGACGTAATCAACCGCGTTGAACAGGCTCGCCGTGGTCGCCAGCGGCGAGAAGGCAGAGTTGCGGCCAGCCCAGTAACCGGGCCAGTCGGCGCCAGCCTGCACGGTGTTCGATTCAACGGCGCCGAAAACTTCGCCCGCGGGCACGAGGGAGCCGCCTTCGAAGAATTCAATGGTCAGGTCTTCGCCGGTCAGCTTGTTGGCCAGATCAACGAAGTGTTTGTCGATCTCGATCAGTTCCAGCGAAGTGGGCCATGTGGTGGTCATGGTCCAGTTGTCTTGGGCCGCGGCCTGCGTGCTAAAGCCAGCGCAGAGTGCCAGACCGGCAAGTGTTGATTTCAATTTCATAATATTCTCTCCTCCGTTGATTTATTTTGTATAGAGCGTTTCCGGCAGCCAAGTGACAAGCTGCGGGAACAGGGCGATGGCCACGCACATCATCAGGATCAGCCCGATGAACGGCAGCACACCGATGATGATATGCGACGTCTTGACCTCCCGCGGGGCGATGGCGCGCAGGTAGAACAGCGCATATCCAAAGGGCGGGGTGAGGAAGGACGTCTGCAAGACCACCGACATTAGGACGACGAACCACAACAGGCTCACGTCCATCTCCTGCACGATGGGCAGGAAGATCGGGAAGGACAGCAGCACGATGCCGGTCCAATCGAGGAAAGCACCAAGAATGAAGACGATGAACATCATCATCGCGATCAGCATCCATGGGGCCATATCGAGGTTGCGGATGATCTCTTGCGTGGCGCGCAGACCCCCGGTGATGTTGAACACCCCGGTAAAGGCCGTCGCACCAATGACGATAAAGAGAATCATCGCAGAGGTCCGGCCCGTCTCCAACATCGCACCATAGAAGCTCGCCCATGTGAACTTGCGGCGCATGATCACGATAAGCAGAGCCAGCGCAGCACCGATGGCCGAGGCCTCGGTTGCGGTGGCAATCCCCGCAAGCAGGGAGCCAAGGATACCGAGGATCAGCACCAGCGGCGGCACGGCTTCGATCAGCAGCATCCGCACCAGCGCGGGTTTGGAGATCTTCTCATCCGGCTCAACCGCGGGGGCCATATCCGGGCGTACCACGGCCACGATAAAGACCCACACCGCATAGAGCAGCCCCAGCACCACGCCGGGCACCATCGCACCGGCGAAAAGCTCGCCCACCGACAGGGGCGAATAGGAGGCCATGAGGATCAACATGATCGACGGCGGAATCAGGATACCCAGACAGCCCGAAGCCGCGATGACGCCGGTGGTCAGTGTCGGGCTGTAGCCATATTGCAGCATCGGGCGCAGGGCCATCACGCCCATCACGGTGATCGACGCGCCGATGATGCCGGTGGTGGCGGCCAGCAGGATCGAGATGAAGACCACCGCCAGCGCAAGGCCGCCGCGGATGTTCGACATCAAAAGCCGAAGCGATTCGAACATCTTATCCGTCACGCCCGAATCGGACAGGAACCGCGCCATCAAGATGAACAGCGGAATCGCGATCAGCGTGAAGTTGTCGAGCACATCGCCGAAAATCCGGTTGATGACGATGCCCAGCACCATGGGCTTGCCAGCGATGACAGCGCCCAAAACGGCGGTGCCGCCCAGAACGAAGGCCAGCGGGTGGCCCATGAAAAGGCCCAGCAACAGCAGGCCAAACATGGTGAGTGCAATGAGTTCAGGCGTCACGGGGCAGTTCCTGACGGTTAAGTACGAGTTTCAAAAATTCCGCCACGCCTTGCAGCAACAAAAGACCGGCGGCGAGCGCCATGGCCATTTTCAGCGGATAGACCGGCAGCTGCACGGAGCCATATGTCGTCTCACCTTGGGCATAGGAGCGCATGGCGAATTCATAGGAGCGGGTGGTGAAGATCCACGCAAAGGGGAAGAAAAAGATCACATAGCCCGCCGCTTCGACCCAGCGTCGCAGGGTGGGGGCAAGGGTTTCGGTGATCAGGTCAACCCGCACATGGGCCTGATGGCGCAGCGCATAGCCGCCCAACATCACGAAATAGAAGCCATATAACTGTTTCGTAACGTCGAAAGCCCAGCGAGTCGGGTCATTCAGCGCATAGCGCATGAAAACGTCATAGATGATGATTGCGGCGAAAATGACGGCGACGACCGACACGATACGCCCGACGAATTCGTTCATCCGGTCGATGAATTTTATCAAGATCTGAGCCCTCCCTGGCAGCTCGCACATTATTGGCCTTTCTGCCAAAAACAAGGCAAAAGACCAATAATAATGCTGCTTTAAGTAGCACTACGTATGCGGCGTGGGGAGAGTTTGTCCAGATGGAGAGGTTTCAATTTGCCTAAGCCATGGACATTTTCGAAAAGCGACGATTATCTGCTGCGCAGAGCCCTCCGCATCGACGTCGGGGGAGGCTTAGCAAATATCCGTTTGGGAGGAAAAACATGGATCGTCGTTCATTTATCCGCAAAGCTGGTGTGATGGGGGCAGGTGCCGCCGCCACGACACTTGCCGCGCCCGCTATTGCGCAGGGCAACATCACGTGGCGCATGGTCACCACTTGGCCCAAAAACTTCCCCGGTCTGGGTGTCGGCGCGCAGCGTTTGGCCGACCGGATCACCGCCGCCTCGGGTGGCGAGCTGACCATTCAGGTCTTCTCGGCCGGTGAGATGGTGCCGCCGCTGCAATCGCTCGACGCCGTGATCGACGGCACCGCCGAGATGAGCCACGGTGCCGCCTACTACTGGCAGAACAAATCGCCTGCGCTGTCCTTCTTTACCGGCGTTCCTTACGGCATGACCACGCCCGAGCTTACCGCTTGGATGCGCTACATGGGCGGTCAGGAAATCTGGGACGAGATCTATGACCAGTTCGGCGTTCAGGGCTTCCTGTCCGGCAACACCGGTACCCAGACGGGTGGTTGGTTCCGCGATGAGCTGAAAAGCCTCGATGATGTCAAAGGCGTGCGTTTCCGGACGCCGGGCCTTGGTGGCCGCGTGTGGGAGAAGCTGGGCGCAACCGTGACCAACATGGCCGCGGGCGAGATCTTCCAAGCGCTGCAGTCGGGCACACTCGATGCCGCAGAATTTGTCGGCCCCTATAACGATCTGGCGCTCGGCTTCCATCAGGTGGCCAAGAACTACTACATGCCGTCCTTCGTGGAATCGGGTCTGGCGACCGAGCTTGTCGTCGACAAGAAGAAGTATCAGGAACTGCCCGAGAACCTGCAGGCGATCATTCGCGATGTAAGCCAAGCGGAATACGACCAAGTCGCCGCCGACTTCTACGCAAATGATCCCCGTGCGCTGAAGACGCTGCAGGAAGAGCATGGCGTGACCGTGCGCAACTTCCCCGACGACATCATGGAAGCCGGTGCCAAAGCCTCGGTCGAAGTGGTCGAAGAGCTGCGCAACAGCGACGATCCGCTGGTCAAGAAGACCGCCGACAGCTTTGTCGAAGCGCTGAACCTCGTCCGCACCCGGACCGAGAACATCGACAGCCCCTACGTTCAGGCGCGTCAAAAGTTCTTGAAGTACTAAGCTTCGCGTTGAGTGATGAGGAAAGGCCCGGTGGAGACACCGGGCCTTTTTTATTGGGGTAGGGGCCTAGTCTCTCTCCCGCCCGGTGGCATACGGGGCGATTTTGCAACCTCTCGCCAGCCGGATGGGTAAAGAGTGTCGCGTCGCACCGGCCACTTTCGCAGGTTCCGATCGCCCCCAAGAGAGGGCGATGCCCTTCGCGTACAAACGCAAAAGGCCCAGCGTTTCCACCGGGCCCTTGCTCTGGATAAACGCCGTCTTACCCGGCGATCAGCTTCGGCAACCATGTCACGATCTGCGGGAAGGCGAAAAGGATCGCAATCGCCACCACCTGCAACATCACAAACGGCAGGATGCCTTTGTAAATCGCACTGGTCGGCAGATCCGCCGGAGCCACCCCGCGCAGATAGAACAGCGCAAAGCCGAAGGGTGGCGTCAGGAAGGAGGTCTGCAAGTTCACCCCCACCAGCACGCCCAGCCAGATCGGATCAATGTCCAGCATCAAAAGCACGGGCGCGGTGATCGGGATCACGATGAAGATGATCTCAAAGGTATCAAGGATGAACCCGAGGAAGAACATGATGATCATCACCACCGCCACCGCCGCCAAGGGGCCGCCGGGCAGGTTGCTCAGGAACTCATGCACCAGATTGTCGCCGCCCATCATGCGGAACACGATGGAAAAGACCGAGGCGCCCAGCAGAATGATGAAGACCATACTGGTGATCGTGGCCGTGGCGATCATCGTCTCCCGCAGAATGCGGAAGGACAGGCGCCAACGCAGGGCCGCCAGCACCATCGCCCCCACCGCCCCGACAGAGGCCGCCTCGGTCGGGGTGGCAATGCCCCCGAGAATCGAGCCCAGCACGGCGAGGATCAGCAAAAGCGGCGGCACGAGGGCCACAAAGAAATCCCGCACCAACTGGCTTTTCTCATCCGCAGGAACCGGCGTCGCGGGGCAAGAGGCCGGCGCGGTCGCGGCCTTGAACAAGACATAGCTGAGGTAAAGCGAGACCAGCAAAATGCCCGGCAGCAGGGCCCCGGCAAAAAGGTCCCCCACCGAGACCGGCGTCGGGGCAAAGTTGCCCTTGGCCATCTGCACCTGAGAGTTAATGCCCGACAGCATGTCGCCCATAAAGATCAGCACGGTGGACGGCGGAATGATCTGGCCCAATGTCCCACTGGCACAGATCACCCCGGTCGCAAGCTTGGGATCATAGCCCGCCCGCAGCATCGCGGGCAGAGAGATCAGCCCCATGGTGACCACCGTGGCCCCCACAACCCCGGTAGAGGCCGCAAGCATCGCGCCCACCAGCACCACGGAAATCCCAAGACCACCGCGCATATTGCCAAAGAGTTTGCCCATGGTGAGCAGCAGTTGCTCGGCGATCTGGCTGCGTTCCAGCATCACCCCCATGAAGATGAAAAGTGGCACCGCGACCAGCACTTCGTTGGTCATAAAGCCGATGTAGCGGTTCGGCAGCGAGCCGAAGTTCGATGGGTCAAAAACGCCGAAGCCAATGCCCACGGCCCCGAAAAGCAATGATACGCCAGCGAGGGTAAAGGCGACCGGGAAGCCCAATAGCAAAAAGCCGATCACGCCAAAGAACATAAGCGCGGCGAGCATCTCGCCAATCAAAATCGGATCCATCAAACGGCTCCCTGCGGATGGTCTGCGGGGATTTGGTCCCGGCTGTATTGCATGGATTTGGGCACCAGCTCAGCATTGCCGCTGA
Organism: Sulfitobacter sp. HI0027; assembly: GCF_001634775.1. Taxonomy (NCBI): domain Bacteria; kingdom Pseudomonadati; phylum Pseudomonadota; class Alphaproteobacteria; order Rhodobacterales; family Roseobacteraceae; genus Sulfitobacter; species Sulfitobacter sp. HI0027. The sequence continues at coordinate 6,026 of NZ_LWER01000384.1, read as the reverse complement.
GCACGAGGATGGAGCGGATGATCCATGCAATCCCTTGAATTGCGAGTAGAAATGCAAAGCCGATGATAAAGGCCTTGAGAATATAAAGCCCCGGCATGCCGCCCACATTGGCGGACCCTTCTTGATAACCCCATGCGCGTGTCACGAAGGGCATCGAATAGGTATAAACGATCCAGCAGAAGGGCAGCAAAAAAACGACCACGCCGATCAGGTCGATCAGCGCGCGGCGTGCCATCGTGGCGGGGCGGTAAAAGATATCGACCCGCACATGGTCGTCGCGCAGCAGGGCAAAGCCCGCAACGGCGGTGAACATCGCGCCGTTTAGCCAAATATAAAGATCTTGCATCCAAACGAAGCTGATCGCGAAAAGATAGCGCTGCACGACCACGGTGAAACAGACCAACACGATGCCGAGTGCGAGCCATGAGAAGAGATTGCCGATGAATAAGTTCACCGCGCAGATAACTCTGGCAATTGCTGCTAAGAAACGCACCTTGTCCCCTCTCCCGTCAAGTTCGTTTGACCGTCAATCAAAGGGAGGGGGCTAAATGTCAAGATTTAGATGGCGGGTGGCCCTCAACGGGCCGCATTTGTCCCGCCCGCAGTTGCAGGAGGGCAACCGAAGGGCGGGGCCGCTCAGTAGATGTTGGTTTCGGGGGCGCTGCCTTGCCGCACCGAGCCGCGGTACATCCCTTGGGAATTGAACGGCATGGCGATATTGCCCGCGCCGTCCAGGGCGATGACCCCGCCCGACCCGTCGTTGGGGGCCAGATCCTGCAGCACCACATGATCGGCGGCGGTGGCAAGGTCTTCGCCCGCGTGGCGCATGCGTGCGGCGATCTCTCCGGCGGCATTCCAGCGGATAAAGACCTCTCCATGTCCGGTGGCCGAGACCGCGCAGGTCGCGTTATCGGCGAATGTGCCTGCCCCGATCATCGGCGTGTCGCCCACGCGGCCCGGGGCCTTGGCGGTCATGCCCCCCGTTGAGGTGGCGGCGGCGATATTGCCGGCCGTGTCGCGGGCCACGGCGCCCACGGTGCCATGCCGCACCGCCGGATCGTCCGAGACCTCGCCGCGCGCCCGTATCGCAAGCATCTCTTGCAGCGCGTCCCAGCGGGACTGGGTGAAAAAGTAGTCGCGGTCGCCGAATTCAAGCCCGGCCTGCCGCGCGATCTCGAGCGCGTTGGGGCCAATGAGCGTGACATGCTCGGTCCGCTCCATCACCGCGCGGGCCAGTTTCACCGGGTTCTTCGGGCCAAAGACACCGGCGACCGATCCCGCCCTGCGGTCGCGCCCATCCATCACGGCGGCGTCCATCTCTTGCGTGCCTTCCGAGGTATAGACCGCGCCGCGCCCTGCGTTGAACAGGGGCTCATTCTCCAGCGCGCAGACCGCCGCTTCGACCGCGTCCATCGCGCTGCCGCCTTCGCGCAGGATGGCTTCGCCGGCTTCCAGCGCGCGGGCAAGGGCGTCGTGATAGGCGGCCTCCTTCTCGGGCGTCATGTTTTCCTTCAGGAGGGTTCCGGCACCGCCGTGAATCGCAAGGGAATAGGTCATGTCGGTCCTTTCGATCCGGGGGGGCGTCTAGCCCGCAACCCGGTGCAGCATCTGGCGGCCCGGGGTCAGCCCCTGCACCTTTTCCACGATCGACCGCGCGTCGATCCCGAAGTGGCGATAAAGGTCGGCAATGGTGCCGGTTTGGCCGAAGTGCTCAACCCCAAGCGGCACGGTCTGGTGCCCCACCACCGAGCCCAACCACGAAAGCGTCGCCGGATGCCCGTCGATCACCGTGACCAGTTTGCAGTCGCGCGGGAGCTGCCCCAACAGCGTCTCGATATGGCTCTGTGCCGCGTGGTTGCCCCGCGCCCGGGCGCGTTGCGCCGCCGTCCATCCGGCGTTGAGACGATCCGCAGAGGTCACTGCCAGCACGCCCACGTCGCGGCGGCCTTCGGCGATGTTGCCCGCCGCTTTGATCGCTTCGGGCGCCACCGCACCTTGATAGGCGATCACCACGTCGCAGTTCGGCCCCGGCTTGCGCAGCCAATAGGCCCCGTCGATGGCGCCTTGGCGGAAGTCCTCGTCCACGCGCTTGCCGGGCTGTTCGATGGGATTGGTGGTGAGCCGCAGATAGACCGAGCCGCCGGTCTCATCGCGCAGCCACGTGCGCTCGTCCGGGTCGCCTTCGCCATCCTTTTGCAGATAATCGAAAGCCCACTGCATGATCACCGCAAGCTCATCGGCAAAGGCAGGCTCGAAGCTCGCCAGCCCGTCTTGGCTCATCCCGATCAGCGGCGTACCGATGGATTGATGCGCGCCGCCCTCGGGGGCGAGCGTCACGCCCGATGGCGTGCCGACAATCATAAAGCGCGCATCTTGATAGCAGGCATAGTTCAGCGCATCCAAGCCGCGGGCGACGAAGGGGTCGTAGACCGTGCCGATGGGAATGACCCGCTTGCCAAAGAGCGAATGCGACAGACCCGCCGCACCCAAGAGCAGAAAGAGGTTCATCTCGGCGATGCCAAGCTCGATATGCTGGCCCTCGGGGGTGAACTCCCATTTCGCGGTGGAGGGGATTTTCTCGTTGATGAAGGTGTCGGCCTGTTCGCTGCGCGCAAACAGCTTGCGCCGGTTCACCCAAGGGCCGAGGTTCGTGGTGCCGGTCACGTCGGGGGACATGGTGACGATGCGCGCGGCCAGATCGCTGTCGCCCTTCGACAGATCGTCGAGGATCTTGCCAAAGGCCATCTGCGTGGAAATCTCGCGGTCGCTGGAAAGTTCGATCTGCGGCACCGGCAGGGTCGCGTCACTGTAGCGACGGCGGCCCTTGGCGAAAAACGGCACGCGGTCGAGCGCGGCTTGCAGGGAATCGGGGTCGTCGACGGTGGCGAATTTCTCCCATTCCGCGCCCTCATTCACGCCCATGTGTTTCTGCCAAGCGGCCATCTGACTTTTGGTCATCAGCCCGCCGTGGTTGTCCTTGTGCCCCGCGATCGGCGTGCCCCAGCCCTTGATCGTGTAGGCCAGAAAACAGACCGGGCGGTCGTGGTCGATGGCGGCAAAGGTCTCGGCCATGGTTTCCACGCAGTTGCCGCCGAGGTTCTCCATCAGCTCGGCCAGTTCGTCATCACTGCGCGCCTCGATCAGCGCGGTCACATCGCCCTGATCGCCAAGCGCCTCCATCAGCCGCTCGCGCCAGACCGCGCCGCCCTGATAGGTCAGCGCCGAGTAAAGTTGGTTCGGGCAATTGTCGATCCAGTCGCGCAGCTTGTCGCCGCCCGGCTCGTCAAAAGCCGCACGTTGCAGGGCGCCGTATTTCACCTTGACCACATCCCAGCCGAAGGCGTCGAAAATCTGCTCGATCCGTTTGAACAGCCCCTCGCGCACCACCCCGTCGAGCGATTGGCGGTTGTAGTCGATGATCCACCATGTGTTGCGCAGATCGTTCTTCCAACCCTCTTGCAGGGCCTCATAGATATTGCCCTCGTCGAGTTCCGCATCGCCCACCAGCGCCACCATGCGGCCCAGATCGACATCCGCGCCCCAAGCCTTCGCGGTGATGTAATCCTGCACCAATGAGGCGAAGGAAGTCACCGCCACGCCAAGGCCGACCGAGCCGGTGGAGAAGTCCACATCGTCGATGTCCTTGGTCCGGCTGGGGTAGCTCTGCACGCCCTGAAATCCGCGGAAGTTTTCCATCTTCTCGCGGGTCTGATTGCCCATCAGATATTGCATCGCGTGGAAGATCGGCGAAGCATGGGGTTTGACCGCAACCCGGTCCTCGGGCCGCAGGGCGCTGAAATAAAGCGCCGTCATGATCGACACCATGGAGGCCGAAGACGCCTGATGCCCGCCCACCTTGATCCCGTCCACCTTGGGCCGGATGTGGTTGGCGTTGTGGATCATCCAATGCGACAGCCACAGCAGACGTTGTTCGATGGTCTTGAGCTGGGCAGGGGCGAGAGCGGTCATGGCAGGTCTTTCATCTTGAGGATCCCTCGGGCGGTGCCCTCCTCGACACCGCCCGCGACTGGTCCGATCTTTGCCGGATCAGGCCGCTTGCATGTTATGCGCGCCAAGCGCGGCGTAAAGGTCATCAATGATGTCTTCCGCAGATTCCAGCCCGACCGAGAGCCGCACCAGCCCTTCGGCGATGCCATGCTCGGCGCGTTCCTCGGGGGAATAGGTGGAATGGGTCATGCTCGCCGGATGCTGGATCAGGCTTTCCGCATCGCCAAGGCTCACCGCGCGCTGAATGAGGTGTAGACGGTTCATAAAGGCGATACCGCCCGGTTTGCCGCCCTTGACCTCAAAGGGGATCATGCCGCCGAAATTGCCCATCTGCCCCCGCGCCAGTTCGGCCTGCGGAAAGCTCTCCAGCCCCGGATAGGCGACATGCAGCACCGCCGGATGCGCTTCGAGTGCCTCGGCCACCTTGGCGGCCGTGGCGCAGTGCCGTTCCATCCGCAGTTCCAGCGTTTTGATCCCGCGCAAGAGCAGCATGGCGGTCAGGGGCGACATCACGGCACCAGTCATGTCTTTGAGCCCGACAAGCCGCACCTGCGTCATGTCTTCGGCGCTGCCGACCACGAGGCCAGCCACCACATCGCCGTGTCCGGAGAGAAACTTCGTCGCCGAATGCAGCACGATATCCGCGCCATGTTCGATGGGCCGGGTGATCACCGGCGTGGCATAGGTGTTGTCGACCACCACTTTGGCCCCCGCGCGATGTGCGATCTTCGAGATCGCGGCGATGTCCACCAGACGGTTGTTCGGGTTCGCAGGGGTTTCGAAATAGACGATCTTGGTCTGGGCGCTGATTACCTCGGAGAGGTTTTCAGGCTCGGTCATGTCGACCAGCGTCACCTTGACGCCAAAGCGCGGCAGACCGTGGGTCATAAATGCAAAGGTGCAACCATAGAGCGTCTTGTCGATGGTGATCTCATCGCCCGCCTGCAGGAACGTCAAGAGCGTGGAGGTGATCGCCCCCATGCCCGAGGCGGTGGCGAGGCCTGCTTCGGCCCCCTCAAGATTGGCGATACGTTTTTCCAGATGGTCCAGCGTCGGATTGGAAATGCGGGTATAGAAATGCCCCGCGCGTTCGCCCGCGAACATGTCGCCACCGGCCTCGGCGGTCTCGAAGGTGAAGGTCGAGCTCATGTAGATCGGCGGGTTCAGCGCGCCCTGTTCGCTTTGCGCGTCATATCCGTGGTGGATGGCGCGGGTGGAAAAGGATTTCTGGTTCTCGGTCATGGCTGGCCCCCCTGATTGATTTTGAGGGCATGATCCGATGGCATAAGAGGCATTTGGTTGCTAATATATGCGCAGATTGCAGAGGATTTGGCATATCATGCCCCAAACACCCCGATTGGACGCGACTGACCGCCGCATCATCCGCGCGCTACAGCGCAATGGCCGGATGACGAACCTTGATCTGGCCGAGGAAGTTGGCCTGTCGCCTTCCCCCTGTCTCCGCCGCCTGCGCGCGCTTGAGAAAAACGGCGCGATCCGTGGCTATAGTGTGGAGGTCGACGCCAAGGCCTACGGCCTGCCGGTTACGGTCATGGTGCGGGTGACGCTCGATGGCCATGACGAGGGCACGGTGAAACGTTTTGAAAACCAGATTCGCGCGATCCCGGAGGTGCTGGAGTGTTTTGTGATGAGCGGATTGTCAGACTACCTGCTGCGCGTGGTGGTGGGTGATCTGGAAGACTACGAGCGTTTCGTGCGCGCCCGGCTGCACCCCATCGGCGGCATCGGGTCAATCGACACCAGTTTTGTCTACGGGGTGGTCAAACGCTCTCAGGTCTATCCTGATATCGGGGGCTGAGCGGGCGCGATTGAGGACGCCGAAACCATTTAACCGGTTTACAATTCCGCCCCCCTTGGGAAAGGTTCGCCCCAAGCCCCGAGGAGTCCCCATGACATTCGCCGCCACCCCCGCCCTGCAAGCCGTCGTCGACCACGCGCTGGCGCATGAGACTGACTGGCCCCGCTCGATGTATCACCCCGATGGGGCCTATGTTGGC
>NZ_LWER01000383.1:0-384 GCF_001634775.1 Sulfitobacter sp. HI0027 | reverse complement strand
GTTTGAGAAGCGTGGCCGTTGGCAGGCCTTCACGGCATTCCTCGATGACGGGCATATCTGTCTGACGAATAATGCGGCCGAACGCGCTTTACGTGGCGTGGCACTGGGCAGAAAGTCGTGGCTCTTCGCAGGCTCAGAGCGCGGCGGTGAACGGGCTGCCGCCATGTATACCCTTATCGTCACCGCCAAAATGAATGACATCGATCCGCAGGCCTGGCTCGCCGATGTTCTCGCCCGGCTGCCCGACTTGCCCGTCTCGCGCGTGCATGAACTTCTGCCTTGGAACTGGAAAGCTCTATCCCTTCCACAAGCAGCCTAACCATGCAGCTGAACAAGGTGTATTCCGTCAAGACAATCGACCGCGTCGCTGTCGAACTGGGCGAA
>NZ_LWER01000382.1:0-629 GCF_001634775.1 Sulfitobacter sp. HI0027 | reverse complement strand
GATCTGATTTGGAGAGTGTCCGATCTTTTGTGTAACTGCGAACTGGTCCATGCTTCCTGAGAGGAGCAAGGACGATGACCATATCCAAGGAACTGCTGGACGAACTACTGAAGGGCTGCGAGCGGCCTGAAGACCTGCTTGGCGATGCCGGGCTAATGAAAGAGCTCAAGATCAAGCTGATGGAGCGGATGCTCGGTGCTGAGCTGACGGCACATCTGGGCTATGAAGACGGCAAGGATGCCCCGCCTGATCAGGCCAACCGTCGCAACGGCTCATCTGCCAAGAGATTGAAGGGGCAAGACGGCGAACTGCCTATCGCTGTGCCGCGGGACCGGCCCTCTCGGCAGATTGCTTTGCAATCGCCTGCCGGGTGGTAGACGGCAGCTTCGAGCCTGAACTGGTGAAGAAGGGGCAGACCCGCATTGATGGGATGGATGACAAGATTATCGGGCTTTACGCCGCCGGTCTGACCGTCCGCGACATCCGTGCTCATCTTGAGGACGTCTATGGCCTGCAAGTTTCGCCAGACTTGATCAGCCGCGTGACCGATGCGGTGCTGGATGAGGTTCGGGAATGGCAGTCCCGGGCGCTGGACCGGATGTATCCCATCGTCATTTTTGACGCTCTAC
>NZ_LWER01000381.1:0-779 GCF_001634775.1 Sulfitobacter sp. HI0027 | reverse complement strand
GGCGACGAGCCGGGCATCAGCATCCAGCCCATTGATCTCGCGCTCGATGTCGAAGATGGCATCGATCCGTTTCACCGCTTCCAGTGCGACCGGCGAGATCTGATGGGCGGGTTTGCCCTTGCGGACGTTGCCCGCAATGTCGGCCAGTTCGAAGAACTTCCGGCGGGCATGTGACCAACACAACGCACTGGTCACGGGCCCCTCGTCGCGGTCTTCGCGATAGAGATCGTTGTATCCACCATAGGCGTCCATTGCCCGGCAGTGGTTTGCTTGCAAACCATGAGAGGGGGCTTGCAGCACACCTTGCCATCCGGCCAGATGCTGATTGGGATTGGTTGCGCCGCGATCTCGAGAGAAGTGGAAGAACGCCGCTGGTGGGGCGCCACCATTCCATGGCCGATCATCACGCACGTAGGTCCAGAGCCGGGCCTTTTTGCACCGCCCCGCGCCAGAAGCGGCACGGTGGTATCATCGCCATGTAGGCGGTGAGCGGCACGCACATGGCTTTCGATCAGGGCATGGATCGGCTGCAAGGCGACAGTCGCGTGCCCGACCAAGTCTGCCAGCGTGGAGAGGCTCAGATCAACGCCTTCACGCGCAAAGCGCTCTGCCTGCCGGTTCAACGGCTGGTGCTGTCCGTATTTTTCGAAGATCAGCATTGCGATCAAGCTGGGTCCGGCCCATCCGCGCGGAATCGCATGGAACGGCGCCGGCGGCTGGCTAATCTTCTCGCAGGCCCGGCAAGTGAACTTCTCGCGCACAGTCTGGATCACCTTCCA
>NZ_LWER01000380.1:0-1422 GCF_001634775.1 Sulfitobacter sp. HI0027 | reverse complement strand
TCAGCGCCAGGGGGATATTCAACAGGATGAGGATCGCTGATTTCAGGCGACCAAAGGTTACCAGAAGGATCAGCAGAACGATGCCCAACGTAATCGGAATAACCACTTTGAAACGGGCATTCGCCTGTTGCTGAAGCTCGAATTGGCCGCCCCAGACCAAACGATACCCGGGCGGTAGATCCAACTGAGCGTCCGTCAACGTCTGCGCTTCGGCAACGAAAGAGCCGATATCGCGACCGCGCACGTTGGACTGGACCGTGATGAAGCGTTCGCCATCTTCGCGTGTGATCTGGCGTGGACCGATTACAGTTTCGATATTGGCCACTGTGTCCAGCGGCACCCGTGCGCCCGAAGGCGATTCCAGCACGATGCGTCTGATCGCCTCCGGTGTGTCGCGGCTTTCTTCGTCAAAACGCACCATTATCGGAAACTGTCGCACGCCCTCGAACAGTGATCCGGCCTCGGCCCCGCCGACGGCTGCACGCAGCCCATCCAACGCTTCCTCAACATCAAGCCCGTAGCGACCAAGGACTGACCGATCCACGGTTACCACAAGTTGCGGCGCACCGGTGATCTGGTCGGCCTGTACCTCGGCAGCCCCCTCAACCTGTTGCAGGAGTGATTGCAGGACTTGTGATCGCTCCAACAGAATTTCGGAATCCGGTCCAAAGATTTTGACGGCCAGTTCGGCGCGTGTGCCGGTCAGCAATTCATCAACAGCCATCGCGATGGGTTGGCCGATATTCACCACAATCCCCGGAAAGCTTTCCAGATCTTCCGAAATCGCCGTGCGCAAACCTTCGGCAGACAAGCCGGGCCGCCACTGATCGACCGGGTTCAACTCGATGAAGGCTTCGGCGCTGTTGGTCGGGTCAGCATGCGCGCCAACCTCACCACGCCCAATACGGGTCACGATGGACTTGATTTCAGGAAAATTCTTTAACAGCCGCTTTTCCACAAGCGTCGTCGTCTTCGTCCCTTCGGTAAGCGAAATCGAGGGTGCCATGGTGACGCGCATCAGAATATCGCCTTCCTCCAACGACGGCGTAAATTCGGAACCAAGTCGCGATCCTGCAAAACCGCCCACCGCCAAAAATATGCCGCACAGGACAATGGCGAAAAAACGGTTACGGACAAAGAACCCGGCCGCACCACTGACCATCGCGACAGTCCGCCCCGGCTTGTCAGGGGCCTTCTTGCCGGATCGGCGCATCACCGAAAAGGCCATGGAAGGCGCAATCAGGGCCGCATAGAACAGCGATCCGGTCATGGCGAGTGCAGCCGATGCCGCCAAGGGCCGGAAGGTTTTGCCCTCAACCCCTTGCAGCGAGAAAAGCGGCAGGAAAACAACGATAACCACGGCAACCGCCGCCACCAGAGGTGCGATTACCTCGGCGGTAGATCGGGCAACCAACATACGCG
>NZ_LWER01000379.1:0-283 GCF_001634775.1 Sulfitobacter sp. HI0027 | reverse complement strand
TTTCAAAATCATGCATTCAGATTATGTTCTCTGCACCGTCGGGACCTTAAAACGACAACAGTTCAAGGAGCACATGATTACAATTTGCGATGCACGCAACGAAGTCTTCCACGGTTGCGCATAAAAATGGGTATAATGAGGCTAATTCCTTTACCTTTCTCGTGTATACCATGTGGATGAGTTGCCGCTTGGAGGGCGCCCCTTCAACGTGTTCTTCTTTTTTCCCATTATGACATTCCCGGATTGCGTCCCTGAATAAGGTGTGGTTCAGCGTCCTTAAATC
>NZ_LWER01000378.1:0-51947 GCF_001634775.1 Sulfitobacter sp. HI0027 | reverse complement strand
TGAGCGCACCAGTGTGATCATCACCACCAACCTTAGCTTCTCAGAATGGGCGCAGGTCTTCGGGGATGCAAAGATGACCACCGCTCTCTTGGATCGGCTTACCCACCGCTGCCACATCCTCGAAACCGGAAACGACAGCTACCGCTTCAAGGTCAGTTCTGAGGCAGCAAAGAAAACTGCAAAGGAGGCCAAAACATTGACCGCATCATAGACCACGACGCATAACTGAGGGTGGGTCAAATCTCGGTGAAAATACCGGGTCAGTTCTCAGTGACAATCAACACCGCCGGTCTTCAGCCAGGTGCCGTGCGCGTCAATGCGGATGGCTCATTCTGTGTCGACCTGGCGGGCAACGCAAACCAGGCACCCGCAGGAGGGCCGATAACGGATAACGGGCTTTGTGCAGCAGTGAGTGTAGAAGCCCCTTCATGGGAAGACGGAAAATGAAAATCGAGAAGAACTACGAAGGCTTATGTGAAGAGAAAACGCCCGCGGGCACACTCCGTTGGCGTGTTCGCGTTGAAGGGCAGAAGATCAAGAGAATTACAATTCCGGTGGGGCCCGACCACGTTGACTTCGAGGACCATTACCTCGCCGCGAGGGCAGGGCTGAAGCTGATTATAAAGGAAGAGTCCAAGCCGGCGAAGAACACGCTCGACGAGCTTTGTGAGAAGTTCATTGAGTGGATGGAAGTCCAGGTGCAAGCCGGAAACCTGAGGCCGCTGACACTCGCCAGCCGCAAGACGGGCCTCACGCAGGCAAGAGAGTGCCTTTCGCCGAACAAGAGAATGACGATCGGCGCGATGAAGGCATCTCTTCCGCGCGAAGCCTTCGCCCATATTCGTGACTCGTTTGGTGTGCGCACGGGGGCTGCGCATACGTGCCTGAAGGCACTGCGCGCCGCATATGCGTGGGGCGAGGATCATGGATATCCAACAGACAGTCCGGTCTTCAAGGTAAAGAGCGGGCACGTCGAGAAGGGTGGTGCGGAGCCGTGGAGCGACGCCGACGTAGACAAATTTCTGGCCTTTCATGGTCCGGGAACGATGGCTCGCAGGTGGTTTTTTCTTGCTGAAGCGACCGCCGGCCGCATCGGCGACATGCATCTTCTCGGACCGCAGCATGAATTGACCCGGAACGAACGCCTCTACATCCGGTTTCATCCGTCGAAACGGGGGTCTTCCGAAGTCCAGCTCCCACTGCCGTGGAACTTCATGCTCGAGGTCGCCGACCTCCCTGTGGACGCTCCTGCGTATCTTATGACAGCGAAGGGTGAACCCTTTGCATCCTCGGGCTCGCTCGACAACGCTGTCCGCAAGTGGATCATCGCCGCTGGTCTCTGCAAGCCGCTGCTCGATGACGAGGGCAACCTGACAATTGAGAAGAACGGAAAACCGAAACTGCGGGCGACCCGGTCCCAGCACGGCATCCGCAAGCGTCGCGCCGAGCAAATTGCCGAGGCGTCTGGATCAGTCTACGAGGTGATGGCGCACCTATCGCACAGCGATCCCAAAACGGCTGCGATCTACACCAAGCGGGTCGATCGCGCGCGCCTCGCTGAGCGTGCTGCGCTACGTGCCGAAGCTGCCTTTGAAGGCGATAGTGTCCCATGCCCCATAGATCGTGGGGCACTGCGCGGCACAAGTGCTGGTAAACAAAGGAAAAAATAGATTTAGTGGCAGCCCGTAGGGGAATCGAACCCCTCTTTCCAGGTTGAAAACCTGGCGTCCTAACCGATAGACGAACGGGCCACTCTATGTCAGGTCAGTGCAGCGTTTCGTGTGTTGCTGCTCTGTCTGTGAGCGGACGTTTAAGTAATCCGGCGGGGGGCTGCAAGCAGAAAAATGAACTTTTTCTAGAAAAAGTTTTCAGGCCCGCGCGGCGTCCTCCAAACGCAGTTGAACTGTGCGCCGACCGCGGAAATTATTGATGTCGAGACGCCCGGCAAGGTGGAAGCGCGCGCCGCCGTGGTTTTCAAGCGCAGGCCCGAGGGGCCCGTCGTATGCACCGAACGCAATCGCTTCGAGGTTCGCGCCCAGACCGTCGCCAAAGCTGACCTTGAGGTGGTTCTCACCCACGCGTTTGGCAAAGCGGATTTGCATATCGGTGAAGGCATAGCGCGGGGCAGGGGCGCCTGCGCCGAAGGGGCCGGCCTGGTCGACCATTTCGGCGAGTTCCACCGTGGCCGCGCCGGGCATCATCATGCCGCAGAGTTTCAGGTCAGCAGGTCCGGCCAGATGCGCACCTTGTTTGGTGAGCAATTCGCCAAGCCGTTCCATCGCTGCGTCGATTTTGTCTTCTGCCACCGTCAGGCCCGCTGCCATCTTGTGGCCGCCGCCCTTGATCAGCAGCCCTTCGGCAGCGAGGCGTTGGATCGGCGCGCCAAGGTCGATGCCACTGATCGAGCGGCCAGAGCCTTTGCCAATGCCGTCTTCGACGCCGATGACAATGGAGGGGCGGTTGGCGGCTTCTTTGAGGCGCGAGGCGACGATCCCCACCACGCCGGGGTGCCAGCCGGGGCCAGCGGCCCATGCCAGCGGCCCGTCAAAGCCGCGCTCTTCGGCCTGTGCCATGGCGCTGGCGCGCACGGCGGCTTCGACCTCGCGGCGGTCGGTGTTGAGCTGGTCGAGGCGTTCGGCCAATGCGGCGGCCTCATGCGGGTCGGCGGTGGCCAAAAGCCGTGCGCCCAGGTCGGCTTGGCCAATGCGCCCGCCTGCGTTAATGCGGGGGCCAAGTAGAAAGCCGAGGTGATAGGCCGTGGGGGCCGTGTCCATCCGCGCCACATCGGCAAGGGCGGCCAGACCGGGGCGCGCGCGGCGGGCCATGACTTTCAGGCCCTGACGCACAAAGGCGCGGTTGACGCCGATCAGCGGGGCCACATCGGCCACGGTGGCCAGCCCCACGAGGTCTAGCATCCCCATGAGGTCCGGCCCCTTCTGGCCCGCTTCACGCAGCTGGCGGCCTGCTTCGACGAGCATCAGAAACACCACCGCAGCGGCGCAGAGATGCGCCAGCGTGCCGTCCTCGTCCTGTCTGTTGGGGTTCACCACAGCGAGCGCATCCGGCAGCGTTTCGCCGCCCAAGTGGTGATCGAGCACGATGACATCCGCGCCCTTGGCCGCCGCGATTGGTCCGTGAGAAAGCGTGCCACAGTCGACGCAAACGATCAGGTCATGGTCGGCGGCCAGTGCCGACATGGCCTCGTCATTGGGGCCATAGCCTTCGTCGATACGGTCAGGGATATAGAGCGTCGCGCGGTGGCCCATGTCGCGCAGCCAGACGAGCAACAGCGCAGCGGAAGAGCCGCCATCCACGTCGTAGTCAGCGAAAATCGCGATGCGTTCACGTTTTTGGAGGGCCGAGAGAAACCGCGTTGCCGCTGCCTCCATATCGCGCAAGCTGCGTGGGTCGGGCAGCAGGTCGCGCAGGGCGGGGGCCAGAAAGCCCGCCGCCTCGGTGTCGAGCACGCCGCGGCGGGCCAGCACTTGGCACACCGGGTCGGGCAGGCCCGCGCGCTGAACCAGCAGTTCCGCCGCGCGAGTCAGTTCCACGTCAGGGCCGATCCAGCGCCGCCCGGTCAAGGATGTTTCGACACCGAGAAAGCTCATGCGGACCTCATTTGGCCGTTATAGAAGGGGGTGGGGGAAGGGCCGATCTGGCCCTCACTCTGCCGGGGTGCGGTAGTTGATCCGGCGCACCGACCCGGTGCGCGAGCGCATAATCAGCGTCTCGGTGGTCAGCCAGCCCGGCTCACGCTTCACGCCCGGAAGGATGTTGCCACCGGTGACGCCCGTGGCGGCAAAGATCACGTCTTGGGTGACCATCTCGTCGCGCGAATAGATGCGGTCAAATTCGGTGATCCCGGCCTTGGCAGCGCGGCCTTTTTCGTCGTCGTTGCGGAACAGCAGGCGGCCATACATCTGCCCGCCCATGCATTTCAGTGCGGCAGCGGCCAGCACGCCTTCGGGTGCGCCACCTTGGCCCATATACATGTCGATGCCGGTCTCGGGGTCGGCGCAGTGCATCACACCCGCCACATCGCCGTCGGTGATGAGGCGGATGGCAGCACCGGTGGCGCGAACCTCGGCAATCATATCCGCATGGCGGGGGCGTTCGAGGATGCAAACGGTGATGTCGGAAGCCGCACAGCCTTTGGCGCGGGCCAGCGCTTCGACGCGCTCACCGGGGGTCATGTCGAGGGTGACGACATCGGTCTCGAAGCCCGGACCGATGGCGAGTTTGTCCATATAGGTGTCGGGCGCGTGCAGCATGGAGCCGCGCGGCCCCATGGCGATCACGGTCAGCGCGTTGGGCATGTCTTTGGCGGTCAGCGTGGTGCCTTCGAGCGGGTCAAGCGCGATGTCCACGCCGGGGCCATTGCCGGTGCCGACCTCTTCGCCGATATAAAGCATGGGGGCTTCGTCACGCTCGCCTTCGCCGATGACCACGACGCCCGCGATATCGAGCATGTTGAGCTGTTCGCGCATGGCGTTCACGGCAGCTTGGTCGGCGGCCTTCTCGTCACCCTTGCCGATTAGCTTGGCCGAGGCCAATGCGGCGGCTTCGGAAACACGGGCGAGGCCCAGTGAGAGCATGCGGTCTTGGAATTCGGCAGAAGCGGTCATGAGGTGTCCTTGGGTGCAATGTGTTTTCTGTCCTGTACCCTCGCGCGGGCCTCGGGGCAAGTTTTGGGTTGGGCGCAGGTAGCACTTGGCCGGGAATCAAGCCGCAGGCGCCGGGCCGTCACGCGAAAGGCGTGCCGTATTATAAGGGCGCACCTTTGGTGCGACCGGGTGGGCGATTTGATGAGGTCGGGTGCACCCTCGCGGAGCGCACATCACGGCTGCGCCATAAAGTGGCATGTCGCTGCCTTCAGTTTGCCGATCCGCTGGCAAACGCCGGAGCTTGGCTCCAAATGCCACCTAAGCCCGGAATCAAGCCGCAGGCGCCGGGCCATCGCCTGCCCGCCCAGACGGGTAGCCGATTTGGTGGGGCTGGGTGCTACTTTGCGATGGTACATCTTGGCTGCACCATAAAGTGGCAATATTCGCGGTCAAATCGCCGACCCGCGGGCAGGCGATGGCCCTCAACGCAAACCTTCAGACCTCTTCGATCCGCAACGCGACCGGCTCACCCGCCAGCACGCCGGTCTTGTCCATATTCGCCAGCGCCTCAACCAGCGCATTGCGGCTGGTCTTATGCGTCACAATCAGAACCGGGGCAGAAGTGTCGGAATGTTCATACTGGCGCATCCGGTAGATGCTCACGCCCGCTTCGCCCAGCACGGTGGCGATTTTCGCCAGTGCACCGGGTTTGTCGACCAGCGCCATGCGCAGATAGTAAGGTGCCGGGCGCTGGCTGCTGGCGGGGGTGGTTTGCTCTAGTGTCTCGGCGGGCTGGCCAAAGACGGGCCCGCGCAACCCGCGCGCAATATCGCAGACATCGGCCATCACCGCGCTGGCCGTTGGACCTTCGCCCGCGCCGGCACCGCGCAGCACGATCTGGCCCACGGCATCGCCTTCGATCACCACCATGTTGGTGCCGCCATCAAGCTGCCCCAAAGGCGAGGTCTGCGGCACGAGGCAGGGCATCATCCGCTGCTCCAGTCCGCGTCCGGTTTTCTGGGTGACGCCCAGCAGTTTGATCTTGTAGCCCATGTCGGCGGCGGCGCGGATGTCTTCGATGGCGACCCGTTCGATCCCCTCAAGCTGGATGCCGTCGAAGTCGATCTTGGTGCCGAATGCGATGGAGGACAGGATCGCCAGCTTATGCGCCGCGTCGATACCGCCGACATCCAATTGCGGATCGGCTTCGAGATAGCCCAGCCCATCGGCCTCGGCGAAAATCTCTTGATAGGTTTTGCCCGAATCCTCCATCCGGGTGAGGATGTAATTGCACGAGCCGTTCATCACCCCCATGATGCGGGTGATCTCATTGCCAGCAAGCCCTTCCATCAGCGTCTTGATGACCGGGATGCCGCCCGCCACGGCGGCCTCATAGCGCAGCGCCACGCCTGCGCCTTCGGCCTGTTCGGCCAGCGCTTGGCCGTGTATCGCCAGCATGGCTTTGTTCGCCGTGACCACATGCTTGCCCGCTGCCAGGGCGGCTTCGGTCGCGGCCTTGGCGGGGCCGTCCGCGCCGCCCATGAGCTCCACGAAAACATCCACGTCATCGCGGGTCGCCAGTTTGACGGGGTCATCTTCCCAATCATAGGAAGAGAGCGACAGCCCGCGATCCTTGTTGCGGGTGCGGGCAGAGACCGCAGAAACCGTCATCGCGCAGCCGGTGCGGGCCTCTAACAGGGCGGCCTGCTGGCGCAGAATGCGCAGCACACCCACGCCCACGGTTCCCAATCCGGCAATCCCGAGGCGAAGCGGCTTAGACATGGCGGTGGTCCTTCTGGTCTGATCCGAAAGGCCCGGCAGATGGGGCCGGGCATTGCCGCGATGTAGCGGGTTCAGCGCCTGCGTGCAACGCGCCAAACGCGCTTCAGAGTGCTGGTGTCTGCGCCAGACGTTCACGTTCGTCAGAGGTGATCCGCTGTTGGCGCAAACGTTCGGCCCGTGCGCGCAGCCGTGCCACCCGTGCGGCGGTGGTGGTATCAGTGCTATTGCTGGATACCCGTCCGGCGCGTGCCTCTAGTTGTGCTGCACGTCCGCTAAGCTCTGCTTCGGTCTGCACTGGGTCAATCCGCCCGGCCGTGGCTTGGGCCAAAAGGGGGGCGATCGGCACAATGTCGGGGTAGGGCGCGGCTTCGAGTTCGGGGGTGATCGTGCGATCAAGTTCGGGGAATTGCGCGCAACCCGCGAATAGCGTCACGCCTAGAAGCAAGGCGGCAATCGAAAAAGGACGGGGCGTGCGCATGAGTGTCATGCCTCGTTCTGCCCCAGCGGCGATCTTCGCGCAAGCGGGGTTTGCTTTTGAACGCTTGTTCATTAAATTGCCGCCATGGCAAGAACCACAGGCTCACACTCCGATATCACTGGCCCGCGCGTGCGCGCAGCTGCACTGCGGCTTTTTGCACGGGGCGGCTATGCCGCCGTGTCGATGCGCGCGATTGCTGCTGAGGTCGGCGTTCAGGCCGGGGCGCTTTATAACTACACGCCCGATAAACAAAGCCTTCTGTTCGACCTGATGCGGGCACATATGACCGACCTGCTGGCCGAAACGCCCAACAATGCAGACCGCTCTGCACTGCAGCAGTTGCAGGACTTCGTGGCCTTCCACATCCGCTTTCACGCGGATCGGCCTGATGAGGTTTTCATCGCCTACATGGAATTGCGCAATCTGACGGAGGAGAATTTCGCCGTGATCGAGCGTCTGCGCCGCGACTATGAGGACCGGTTGGAAGCGATCCTCCGCGCCGGAGTTGCCAGCGGCGATTTCTCCGTCGCCGACACCAAGATCGTGACGCTGGCGATCATCGCGATGCTGACGGGCGTGAATACTTGGTACCGCGCGGGCGGGCGGCTGTCGCTGGACGAGGTTGTCGCGCAATATTGGGATATGGTGCGCAAGGCCGTGACCGCCTAAGCGGCCACGGCCCTTCGGTTCAATGCGCGGGGCGGATGAAAGTCCCGTTGTTCAGATCGCGCATCGCCTGCTGCAATTCGGCGCGGGTGTTCATCACGATTGGCCCATGCCACGCGACGGGCTCTTCAATCGGCGCGCCAGAGATGAGAAGAAAGCGCACACCTTCCTCGCCAGCCTGAACCGTCACCTCATCCCCGGTGCCGAAACGGATCAGCGTCCGGTCGCCCGACATATCGCGGATGTTGACCTCTTCGCCGCCGACCTCTTTCTCAAGCAACACGCCCGCGGGGGCAGAGGCATCGGCGAAAGCGCCCGCGCCTTGGAAGACATAGGCGAAGGCCCGGCGGTAGGTGTCGATCTTAAAGGTCTTCTTGACCCCTGCGGGCACGAAAACATCCAAATACTGCGGGTCAGCCGCGATGCCATCGACGGGGCCGCGTTTGCCCCAGAACTCGCCGGTGATGACTTTCACCCGCGTGCCGTCGTCGTCGGTCACCACTGGGATATCGCTGGACTTCATATCCTGATAACGCGGCGCGGTCATCTTCTGGGCTGACGGCAGGTTCCCCCAAAGCTGGAAGCCATGCATCTGCCCGGCGGCATTCCCGCGCGGCATTTCTTGGTGCAAGATGCCCGAGCCTGCGGTCATCCATTGCACGTCGCCCGCGTTCAGATCGCCGGTGTTACCCAGCGAATCCGCGTGTTCCACGGTGCCTTCGAGCACATAGGTGATCGTCTCGATCCCGCGGTGGGGGTGCCAGGGGAAGCCCTTTTCAAAGTCTTCGGGCCGGTCGTTGCGGAAGTCGTCAAACAGCAGGAAGGGGTCCAGCTCCGACGGATCGTGGAAGCCGAAGGCGCGGTGCAATTTGACGCCTGCGCCTTCCATTGTGGGCGTGGCGCGGCGGGTTTCCAATGTGGGTCTGAGGGACATGATGCTCTCCTTTGCGGTTGCTTAGAAGATAGGCGGTGGCGGTGTCCTCAACAATTGGCCCCGGCGAACGGAGGCTGTGCAAATTTGCGCAGCTTCAACAATTTGGCACGTTCACTGCTAGCCCGCCGAGCGAGGTTTCCTTGTACTTCTCGCTCATGTCCGCGCCGGTTTGGCGCATGGTCTCAATACAGGCGTCCAGCGGCACCAGATGCGTGCCGTCGCCGCGCAGCGCCAATGAGGCCGCCGAAACCGCCTTGATCGCGCCCAGCCCGTTACGCTCAATACAAGGTACCTGAACCAGCCCATTGACGGGGTCGCAGGTCATGCCGAGGTGATGCTCCAGCGCGATTTCGGCGGCGTTTTCAATCTGCTGCGGCGTGCCGCCCATCACGGCGCAGAGCCCGGCGGCGGACATGGCGGCGGCGCTGCCGACTTCGGCCTGACAGCCCGCTTCGGCCCCCGAAATCGAGGCGTTGTATTTCACCAGCCCGCCGATGGCGGCGGCGGTGAGCAGGAAGTCTTCGATATGCGCCTCTGACGCGCCGGGCACGTGGTCGAGGTAATAGCGTAAGGTCGCGGGCATCACGCCCGCAGCCCCGTTGGTGGGGGCGGTGACGACCTGAGCGCCAGCGGCGTTCTCCTCGTTCACCGCCATGGCATAGACGCTCATCCAATCGTTGATCGTATGCGGCGCGGATTGGTTCTGTCCGCGCTCGGCCATCAACGCGTCGTAGATGCCCTTAGCGCGGCGTTTCACCTTGAGCCCGCCGGGCAGGATACCGTCTGTCGTTAGCCCCCGGTCAATGCAATCGCGCATCACCTGCCACAGCCGTTTGCTGCCTTCGCGCAGGTTCTCGGCCCCGCCGCGCGCCTCCTCATTCGCGCGTTTCATACCTGCGATGGTCTTGCCGGATTTGGCCGACATCTCAAGCATTTCCGCGGCGGACTTGAATGGGAAGGGCACCGGCGCGCCTTCATCCGTGTCCTTGCCTGCGGCCAGTTCCTTTTCGGTCATCACGAAGCCGCCGCCGATGGAATAATAGGTTTCGCGCAAGGCAACGTCGCCTTGGGCGTCGGTGGCCATCAGCATCATGCCATTGGCGTGGCCTGCAAGCTTGGTGTCGTAGTCGAAGATCATGTCGTGCTCGGGGTCGAAGCGCAGTTCGGGCAGCTCCTCGACGCTGATGCGCCGGGTCTGCTTGATCTGGTCCAGCGTCTTCTCGGCGGCTTCGGCGTCATAGTCTTCGGGCGTGAATCCGGCGAGGCCGAGGATCGTGGCGCGGTCGGTGGCATGGCCCACCCCGGTAAAGGCCAGACTGCCGTGGAGCGAGGCGCGCAGCCCGGCAAATTGGAAAGGCGATGCGCGCATCTGGTCCAGGAAACGCCCCGCCGCCACCATCGGCCCCATGGTATGCGAAGACGAAGGGCCGATACCCACTTTGAACATGTCGAAGACGGAAAGAAACATCAGGTGGCGGACCCTTTTATGGTTGCGGGTGTCGGGGCGCGGTGGAACGGGTATCGCCCAGACCTTTGGCGCATTGCAAGTGGTGTGGGCCGATCCAACCATTTCCTGCCGCCGCTTGGCGCGCTGAAAGCGACTGAAGGCGCGCTCTGGCCGTCTTGTCGCATCGCCGTGCGTCCAAAAACCGCTGACTTGCCCCTCGCACCCTATGCCAATTCGCCCTATAACGCGGCAAACGCCTGAGAGGGAGCACCCGATGTCCGGAGACCTATCACCGATCGACAAGGCCAAATTCGTGGCCGCGAAACGGGCCTGTGAGTTCGTGGAAGATGGGATGCGCGTGGGCCTTGGCACCGGATCGACGGCGGCGTGGCTTGTGCGCTGTCTGGGCGAGTTGGTGCGCGAAGATGGGCTGCGGATCAAAGGCGTGCCGACCTCCTCGCGCACGGCGCAACTGGCGCGGGAGGTGGGGATCGAGGTGATCTCGCTTGATGAGGCGAAATGGCTCGACCTGACGATTGACGGCGCGGATGAGTTCGACGCAGAGCTGAACCTCATCAAAGGCGGCGGCGGCGCGTTGCTGCAAGAAAAGATCGTAGCGACGGCCAGTGACCAGATGGTGGTGATCGCCGATATCGGCAAAGAGGTGCATCATCTGGGGGCATTCCCCCTGCCGATCGAGGTGATTCCCTTTGGCTGGCAGACCACGCAGGCGCTGGTCGAAGAGACGCTGATCTCTATGGATGTGCTGGGCCAAAGCTCGACCCTGCGGATGAACGGCGAGGTGCCTTTCATCACCGACGAGGGGAACTATATTCTAGACCTGCGGCTGGGGCGCATCGGCAACGCGCGGCAACTAGCGCTGGTGCTGAACCAGATGCCCGGCGTGGTGGAAAACGGCCTGTTCATAGATATCTGTGACGCGGTTGTGATCGGCTACGGGGATGGCAGGGTTGAGGTGCGCGACATAAATGAAGGCACCGTGGCGACCGACCGGCTGGAATTCGTCGAGACCGACAACCTGTTTTCCGACCTCAGCGATTAACGCCCAAGAGCGAGACACGCGCGATCCCGCGCAACACCAGAATATGCGCGATCCCGCGCAACACCAAAAACGACTAAGAGAGGCGCCAAATGGCCAAGAATGAATTCGACTACGACCTGTTTGTCATCGGTGGCGGCTCGGGCGGTGTGCGGGCGGCGCGTGTCGCGGCGGGCGAGCATGACGCCAAGGTCGGACTGGCCGAAGAAGACCGCTATGGCGGCACCTGTGTGATCCGGGGCTGTGTGCCCAAAAAGCTGATGGTCTTTGCCTCGGGCTATGCCGATGTGGTGGATGAGGCGAAATGCTTTGGCTGGGATCTCAAGGCCGGGGCCTTCGATTGGCATGACTTCAAAAGCCGCCTGAACACAGAGTTGGACCGCCTTGAAGGCGTTTATCGCAAGCTCTTGAAGAACTCTGGCGTCGATACTTTCGACGCCCGCGCGCGGATCAAAGACGCCCATACCGTCGCCCTTTCCGACGGGACCGAGAAGACCGCCAAACATATCCTCATCGCCAGCGGCGGTCGCCCCGTGCGCCCCGAGATCGAGAATGCGGAACTGGGGCTGGTCTCCGACGATCTGTTCCACCTTGAGAAGCTGCCTAAGTCGATCCTGATCATCGGCGGCGGCTACATCGCCTGTGAATTCGCCTGTATCCTCAACGGCTTGGGCGTCGAGGTGACGCAATACTACCGCGGTGCGCAGATCCTGCGCGGCTTTGACGACGAAGCCCGCGGCATGGTGGCCGAGATGATGCAGGAAAAGGGGATCGACCTGCATCTTGGCACCAACATTCTGGAAATGACGCCCAGCCACGAAGACGGCAGCGGCCCAATGAAGGTCAAGCCGACCAACGGCACCGAAAAGATGTTCGACCAAGTGCTCTTTGCCACTGGCCGCCGCCCCAACAGCGACGACATGGGGCTGGAAGAACTGGGCGTGAAACTGGGCCGCAGCGGTGCGATCGAAGTGGATGAGTACAGCCAGACCGCCGTGCCCTCGGTCTATGCTATCGGCGATGTGACCAACCGGATCAACCTTACGCCGGTGGCGATCCGCGAAGGCATGGCCTTTGTCGAAACCGTCTTTGGCGGCAACCCGACGCAGGTCGATCACGATCTGGTGCCCTCGGCGATCTTCACGCAGCCCGAAATGGGCACCGTGGGGCTGAGCGAGGAAGACGCCCGCGACAAAGGACCGATTGAGGTCTATGCAACCTCTTTCAAACCGATGCAGGGGGCCTTTGCGGGCAAGGCCGACCGGGTGCTGATGAAGCTCATCGTCTGCGCCGATACGCGGGTCGTGCTGGGCTGTCATATCGTCGCACCAAATGCGGGCGAGTTGATCCAGATGGTCGGCATCGCGGTCAAGATGGGGGCCACGAAAGAGCAGTTTGACGCCACCTGCGCGGTACACCCAACCATGTCCGAAGAGCTGGTGACGATGCGTAATCCGACCCGCACGGCTTGAATATCGCGCGAAAGCGTACAATTTTTGGAACGATAGGCCGCATGGGCGGCCGAGAGGGGAACATATCAATGGCAGGAAATTCGCAAGGCCCCTGGGGGGGCGGCGGAGGCGGCAACCGGGGCAACGGCGGAGACCGGGGCACCAATGGTGACCGCGGCAACGAGGGACGCAACGACGGGCCGCAGGGTCCACGCGGGCAGGGCGGTGACCGCCCCCAGATGCCCGAGATCGACGATCTGGTGCGCAAGGGCCAAGAGCAGCTGCGTGTCCTGATGGGCGGCCGTGGTGGCGACCGGGGCAATGGCACCGGCGGCGGTGGCCGCGGCTCTGGCGGGCCGGGCGTGACCCGCTCGACAATTGGTATTGCCCTTTTGGCCGGCGTGGCGCTTTGGGGTTTTGCCAGCTTTTATACCGTGCGGCCCGAACAGCAGTCGATCGAACTGTTCTTGGGCGAATTTTCCGGCATTGGCACCGAGGGTTTGAACTTTGCCCCATGGCCGCTGGTCACGGCAGAGGTTTTTGACGTCACCACCAACCGCACCGAAGAACTTGGTGTGCGGCGCGGCACGGGCGGCAACGAAGGCCTGATGCTGACCACCGATGAAAACATCGTCGACATCGACTTTCAGGTGGTCTGGAACATCAAGAACGCGCGCGATTTCAAATTCTCGCTGCGCGATCCCGAAGCCTCCGTGCGTGCGATTTCCGAATCCGCGATGCGCGAAGTTATCGCCCAGTCCGAACTCGCGCCGATCCTCAACCGGGACCGTGGTGCCGTTGCAGATCGGGTAAAAGAGTTGATCCAAACCACGCTTGATAACCGCAAGACCGGCATCAACGTGCTGCGTGTCAACGTGAACAAGGTCGACCCGCCCAGCCAAACCGTGCAGGTCACCGATGCCAATGGCAACACGACCACGCAGTCGGTCGTCGACGCCTTCCGCGACGTGCAAGCGGCCGAACAGGAGCGTGACCGGGTAGAGCGTCAGGCCGATGCCTATGCCAACCGCCGCACCGCCGAAGCCCGCGGTGAATCCGCGCAGCTTTTGGAAGCCTCCGAAGGCTATCGCGCCCGTGTGGTGAACGATGCTGTGGGTGAAGCCAGCCGTTTTGAGGCCGTCTTGGAAGAATACCGCAACGCGCCCGACGTGACGCGCAAGCGTCTGTATCTTGAGACCATGGAAAAGGTGCTGGGCGACGTGGATAAAATCATCCTCGAAAACGGCAGCGGCCAAGGCGGGCAGGGCGTCGTTCCCTATCTGCCACTCAATGAATTGCGGCGCGGCGGAGGGTCGAACTGATGCGGAAAACAAGTCTTATCATTCCCATCTTGGTGATCGCCATCGTGGGTGTCCTTTCGGCTGTCTTTGTCGTGGACGAGCGCGAAAAAGCGCTGGTGCTGCGCTTCGGCCAGATCAAACAGGTCCGCAACGAGCCGGGCATCGGCTTCAAGGTGCCCTTCTTGGATGAGGTCGTGCGCTACGAAGACCGGATCTTGTCGCTGGAAACCCCGGTGATCGAAGTTACCCCCGCCGATGACCGTCGTCTGGAAATCGATGCCTTCGTGCTCTACCGGATCGACGACATGGTCCAGTACCGCCAAGCTTTGGGTGCGGGCGGTGAACGTCAGGCCGAAAGCGAAATGGGCGGCATCATGGAAAGCCAGATCCGTGCCGTTTTGGGTTCGCAAGGCGTGACCTCCAACACGATCCTGTCGCCCGAGCGGTCGGACCTGATGGAGCAAATTCGTGTCCGCGCAGATGCCCGTGCACAGGCGCTTGGCCTCAAGGTCGTTGATGTGCGTCTGCGTCAGACCAACCTGCCAGAGCAGAACTTTGATGCGACCCTGCAGCGGATGATCGCCGAACGTGAGCGTGAAGCCACCGATGAACGCGCCCGTGGCCGCGAGGCCGCGCAGCGTGTGATCGCCCTTGCTGACCGGACCTATGAAGAGATCTTGTCGGAGGCGCGTCGGGACGCACGGATCATCGAAGGTGAGGCGGACGCTCAGCGAAACAAAATCTTCGCGCAGTCTTATGGTCAGGATCAGGAGTTCTTTGAATTCTACCGGTCGTTGACCGCCTATGAGCAGGCCCTGCGGGGCGAGAACTCGACCATGGTGATGTCGCCGGACAGCGAGTTCTTCAACTACCTGCGCTCGGACCGCAATCCTTCGACCACTGTCGATGCGAACGCACCGCCGCAGACAGCGGCCGAGGCACAGGTCCAGACGCCAGCCGAGGCACCGCAAACCGATGCGCCGGCGGCGGAACCTGCGCCAGCGGACGATAGCGCTGCTGCCGACGACACGCAGGAGGAGGCCGCCCCTGCGGCCCCCGCCACGCCTGAGCCTGTAGCGCCTGCACCTGTCGCGCCGGACGCGGAGGCCGACCAGCCAGCCGCGCTCGACGAATGAGCCTTGTTCTACTGGCTCTAGGGTCGGTTCTGATATTCGAGGGGCTGGTGTACGCACTGGCCCCTTCGTTTTTGGAGCAGATGCTGGAAATGCTCCGCCGCATCCCTGAGGCGGCGCTGCGCCAACTCGGCGCACTGGTGGTGGTCGCCGGATTGATATTTGTCTGGCTGGCGTTTCAATTGGGCGTCTAAAGGCCGGATCAGGGGCCGAAGGACGTTCGGTTTCGCCGCGCATTCTGCCAAGGCACAGAGGCCCGAGCGATAAATCATCAGCCGCGTGCCCGTTGAAATGCCCGTGATCGGCCCCATCTTTGCTGTTGCAGCGCGTCCTTTCGGAATGCACTCTGCCCACGTTGGCAACAACAGGAACAATCAGGAGACGATGAATGCAGGCCAAGGCGGTTTCCCTGTCCAAAACAGCACAACACACCCAATGGATGCGAGCGATGGCAATGGGGGTGATGGCGCTGACCCTCTTGATCCTGCAAGCCAGCATGGCGCTGGCCAAACCTGAAAGCCTTGCCCCGCTTGCGGAAAAGATCAGCCCCTCGGTGGTGAATATCACCACATCGACCACGGTTGAGGGCCGCACCGGGCCGCAGGGCATCGTTCCCGAAGGCTCGCCTTTCGAAGACTTTTTCCGCGAGTTTCAGGATCGCAACAACGACGGCGAGGGCAACCGCCCGCGCCGTTCCTCGGCGCTTGGCTCAGGCTTTGTGATTTCCGAAGATGGCTATGTGGTGACCAACAATCACGTGATCGAAAGCGCCGATGAGATTACGATCGAATTTTTTTCGGGCGAGGAACTGGTCGCCAAGGTGATCGGCACCGACCCCAAGACCGACATTGCGCTGCTGAAGGTCGAAGCCAGCCAGCCGTTGCCCTTCGTCTCTTTCGGCGACAGCAACGCCGCGCGTGTGGGGGACTGGGTGATTGCCATGGGCAACCCGCTGGGGCAGGGCTTTTCAGTCTCTGCGGGCATCGTATCAGCCCGCAACCGGGCGCTGTCGGGCACCTATGACGACTACATTCAGACTGATGCTGCGATCAACCGGGGCAACTCGGGCGGGCCGCTGTTCAACATGGATGGCGAGGTGATCGGCGTGAACACCGCGATCCTGTCGCCCAATGGCGGCTCCATCGGGATCGGCTTTTCGATGGCCTCGAACGTGGTCACCCGCGTGATCGACCAGTTGCAGGAATTCGGTGAGACCCGCCGTGGCTGGCTGGGTGTGCGCATTCAGGACGTGACTGATGATGTGGCCGACGCCATGGGCCTTAAGAAAGCCGTTGGGGCCTTGATCACCGACGTGCCGGAAGGCCCGGCGCGGGAAGCAGGGCTCAAGACCGGTGACGTGATCAAATCCTTCGATGGCGTCGAAGTCGTCGATACCCGCGGTCTGGTGCGTCAGGTGGGCAATAGCCCCGTGGGCGCGACGGTCCGCGTGACCGTGCTGCGCGATGGCAAGACCCAGACCATCAAAGTTGTGCTGGGCCGCCGCGAAGATGCGGATGGCGCGGTTCCTGCGGCAATGGACGAAAACGCCGATGACGGCACCGAGACAGAGCCGCAGTCGACCATGCTGATGGGCCTGACCCTGATGCCGCTTACGGATGATCTGCGCGCCGAACTGGGGGCCGATGGCGATATGAGCGGTCTTGCCGTGACGGATGTGGATCAAACGTCGGAGGCCTTTGAGAAGGGCCTGCGCATGGGGGACATCATCACCGAAGCGGGTCAGGAGCAGGTGACAAGCATCGCTGATCTGGAAGCGCGGATCGCCGCCGCGAAAGAGGCTGGCCGCAAGTCTCTGCTGCTGCTGGTGCGCCGTGGCGGCGACCCGCGATTTGTCGCGCTGTCGCTGGCGGAGTGATCCGCTACCGTGGTTTGGAAAGGGCGCCTCCGGGCGCCCTTTTTCGTTGGGGGATCAGCCGCCCTGCCGGGGCACCGCGACAAGCCCAAGCGCACGGGCGGTGGTGAGCGACAGCACCTCGCTGTTCGGCCCCTGTTTGGCCTGATAGCGCCGTACGGCGAGCCGTGTCGCTCTGTCCATCTCACCGGTGATCGGCCCGGCGTAAAAACCGCGTGCCTGCAGCGCCCGTTGCAGGGTGCTGTTGAACTCTGACGTTAGCACATCCGGGCAGGGGGTCTCGAACCAGTTGTCGACCCGTGCGCGCACGATCTCTTGGCGGGTCTCTGTCTTGTAGACGGGCGGTTTGGCGATGCTGCCATCGGCGTTCATTTTGGCGGGGGTGACTTCGACCTGTTCGGTCACCGTCTCGATCACCGCGGGGCTGACCGTGCGGCCCCAGCAACTGCCCTCAGCCGCGCTTGCGGGGCCGTTGCGCGTAGCCTCCAACACTCCCGGCTCCGGGCGCGGCGTGGCCGGTGTCGCCGTCTCGCAGCCCGCGATACCGGCGACGAGTAGCAGCAAGGCCGCGCGCTGCAATGTGGATCGGAGGGGAGGGGGCTGTGTCATGCCGGAATCGCGGGGCTCACCTGTTGTTTGCGCGCAGACTAGCGGGAGGCGCGGACCTTGCCCACCGCAATGTCATCGGCGGGGGCATGCGTGGGCGAACTCATGAAAAGGGGGCTGGAACCGGCTGCCATAGCCCGCTAAACAAGGCCGAGCTTTTAGGACGAAAGGGCATCATCATGGCCAAAATCACCTATGTCGAACATTCCGGCACCGAACATGTGGTCGAGGTGGCCAATGGTCTCACGGTCATGGAAGGCGCGCGGGACAATAACATTCCCGGCATCGAAGCCGACTGTGGCGGGGCCTGCGCTTGTTCCACCTGCCACGTCTATGTCGATCCCGCGTGGACAGAGAAGCTGACGCCGATGGACGACATGGAAGAAGACATGCTCGACTTCGCGTTCGAGCCTGACCCTGCGCGGTCGCGTCTGACCTGCCAGATCAAGGTCACCGATGCGCTGGACGGTCTGCGCGTGCAGATGCCGGAAAAGCAGATTTGATGCGGGCGGTCGGCACAGTTCTGCTTGCGCTGATTGCGACCAGCGCCGCGGCGGAGACGATCACCGCCGCGCGCTATATCTCGCCCACCGGGCGCTACGCCCACGGCATTCTGGGCGATGCGCTGGAATGGGGTGGGCTACAGGTCTCTTTGGCAGACGGAAACGCGCGACGCTTCACTCTACCCCGTGACCATGTTTTCGAAGATATCGCCCCCCGGCTGGTCGATGTAACCGGCGATGGCGCGCCCGAAGTGCTTGTGATTGAGACCGACGTGAACCGCGGCGCGGCGCTGGCAATCTACGGCCCCGAGGGCAAGATTGCTGAGACCCCGCATATCGGCCAAAGCAACCGCTGGCTTGCCCCCATAGGCGCCGCTGATCTCGACGGTGACGGCGCGGTTGAGATCGCCTATGTCGACCGCCCGCATCTGGCGCGGGTGCTGCGGGTCTGGCGTTTTGCGGATGGGGACCTGAGCGAGGTGGCTCAGATGCCGGGGCTGACCAACCATCGAATCGGAGAGTCCTTCATCTCGGGCGGTCTGCGCGATTGCGGTGCCGGGCCAGAGATGGTGCTGGCGGATGCCGATTGGCAGCGCGTGGTGGGGGTGCGCCTGACGGACGGGCAGCTTGCGCGTCGCGACATCGGCCCCTTCGCAGGGGCCGACAGCTTTGCCGCGGCACTTGCCTGTGACTGAGGGTGCTGGGGCGGCCTAAGCCGCCGCCTGTTAGCTCAGCGCGCGCCAGCCGATGTCGCGGCGGCAGAAACCTTCGGGCCAATCGATCCCGTCGACCATCGCATAGGCACGCTCCTGCGCCTCGGCCAATGTATCCCCGCGCGCGGTGACGTTCAGCACGCGGCCGCCGTTTGCCAAGATCGCCCCGTCTTGCGCCACGGTGCCCGCGTGGAACACCATATTGGCGCTGTCTTCGGGCAGGTCTTTGAGCCCCTTGATCTCACTGCCCTTTTCATAGGCGCCGGGATAGCCATTCGCCGCCATCACCACGGTCAGCGCGTGATCCTCGGCCCAGTTCACCTGCATATCGGCCAGCGTGCCTTTGGCCGTGGCCTGCATCAGATCAAAAGCCTGCGCGCCAAGGCGCATCATCAGCACTTGGCATTCAGGATCGCCAAAGCGCACGTTGTATTCCACCAGACGCGGCTGGCCGTCTTTGATCATCAACCCGGCATAAAGTACGCCTTGATAGGGCATCCCACGTTTCGCCATCTCGGCCATGCAGGGGCGGATGATCTCATCCAACGCGCGTTCGGCGATCTCGTCGCTCAGCACCGGGGCGGGGGAATAGGCGCCCATGCCGCCAGTATTGGGGCCGCTGTCGCCGTCGCCGACGCGCTTGTGGTCTTGGGCCGTGCCGATGGGCAGCACGGTTTCCCCGTCACAAAGCACGAAGAAAGACGCCTCTTCGCCTTCCATGAACTCTTCGATCACGACCTCGGCGCCCGCGTCGCCAAAGGCACCGTCGAACATCTCATCTACGGCGGCGAGGGCTTCGGCGTCGGTCATGGCGATGATGACACCTTTGCCCGCCGCCAGACCGTCGGCCTTGATGACGATCGGCGCGCCTTGCTTTTCCACATAGGCGCGGGCGCTGGCGGCGTCGGTGAAATGGCCATAGGCCGCCGTGGGCGCATCGCAGGCGTCGCAGATTTCCTTGGTAAAGGCTTTGGAGGCTTCCAGCGCAGCCGCCGCTTTGGAGGGGCCGAACACGTCGAAACCCGCCGTGCGCAGGTCATCGCCCACGCCTGCCGCCAAGGGCGCTTCGGGGCCGATGATGACGA
Source organism: Sulfitobacter sp. HI0027 (assembly GCF_001634775.1). NCBI lineage: Bacteria > Pseudomonadati > Pseudomonadota > Alphaproteobacteria > Rhodobacterales > Roseobacteraceae > Sulfitobacter > Sulfitobacter sp. HI0027. Next base: position 32,311 of record NZ_LWER01000378.1, on the reverse strand, counting down.
AGTCGATGTTGTTGCCTTCGCAGAAAGCCACCACCGCCGCGCCATCCATGATGTCGAGCTTAGCGCATTGCGCAATGGCCGCGATGCCCGCATTGCCCGGCGCGACGATCAGCTTGTCGCATTTGGGGTTCTGCATGACCGCCCAAGCAAGTGAATGTTCGCGGCCACCGCTGCCGAGGATCAGGATATTCATGCCGCGCACTCCCTTGGACTTCTTTGCCCCGCGTTCTAAGCTGGGGTGCCCACAGACACAAGGTGCCCAGATGGATCTGTTCGACGACCCCGCCCCCGGTGCAAACAGCCCCGAATTTACGGTGACCGAGCTTTCCGGCGCGATCAAAAGGGTGATTGAGGGTGAGTTTGCCCATGTCCGGATTCGCGGTGAGGTGGGCCGCGTGAGCCGCCCGCGTTCGGGGCATGTTTATCTTGATCTCAAGGACGACCGTTCGGTGATCTCCGGCGTGATCTGGAAGGGCGTGACCGCACGGCTTGAAACCCAGCCCGAAGAGGGGATGGAGGTGATCGCCACCGGACGGATCACCACCTTTGGCGGCCAATCGAAATACCAGATCGTCATCGAGGATATCAAACCGGCGGGCATGGGCGCGCTGATGGCGCTATTGGAGAAACGCAAGGCGGCACTGGCGGCGGAGGGGCTCTTTGCCCCCGAACGCAAACGCCCGCTGCCCTACCTGCCTGAGATCATCGGCGTCGTGACCTCGCCCTCGGGGGCTGTGATCCGTGATATCCTACACCGGCTGCGCGACCGTTTCCCGCGCAAAGTGCTGGTCTGGCCCGTCGCCGTACAGGGCGCGAAATGCGCGCCCGAAGTCGTGCGCGCCATTGAAGGGTTCAACCGGCTGACCCCCGGTGGCGCATTGCCCCGGCCCGAGTTGATCATCGTGGCCCGTGGCGGCGGCTCGGTCGAAGACCTCTGGGGCTTTAACGAGGAAAGCGTCGCGCGTGCGGCGGCAGCCTCGGAGATCCCGCTGATCTCTGCCGTGGGGCATGAGACCGACACGACGCTGATCGACTTTGTCTCAGACAAACGCGCGCCGACGCCGACAGCGGCGGCAGAGCTTGCCGTGCCGGTGCGGCATGAATTGGCGGCATGGCTGGAGGGGCAGGGCGCGAGGATGCGTCAGGCGCTGAGCCAAGGGCTGACCCGGCGCGGCCAGCGGATGCGGGATCTGGCGCGGGCCTTGCCGCGTGCCGAGACCTTGCTGGAAGGGCCGCGCCAAAGGCTCGACCGGGGTGGGGAGAAACTGGCCCCCGCGCTGATCGCGGGTGTCCAAGGCCGCCGCGTGAAACTGGCCGATATGTCCGGCGCCCTGCGTCCCGGCACCCTGCGCCGCCAGTTGGAGGCTGATCGTCAGCGGCTGGCCCAGCTATCGGCAAGGCTCGACCCCGCATGGCAACGCAATTTGGCAGGGCAGCGTGAACGGCTCGGGACAAGGATCGACCGGTTTCACCCCGAGGTGTTGCAGCGGCAGATCCTGCGTCGTCGTGAACGGCTGCTCGACCGTACGCAGACTTTCCGCCCCGAGGTGCTGCTGCGCGACCTTTCCCGCCAAGACCAGCGATTGAATGAGGTGCTCGCCCGGTTGGCGCGCGCAGGCCGCGCGGATCAAGACCGTCGTCGCCGCCAGATCGACGCTTTGGGCCGCACCCTTGGCACGCTTGGCTACCGCGAAACGCTCGCCCGCGGTTTCGCCGTGGTGCGGGGCGACGGTGATGTGGTGACCAGCACCGAGGCCGCAAAGAACGCCGCCCGGTTGGAGATCGAATTTGCGGATGGTCGGCTGGCTGTCAAAGGCGAAAGCTAAGGCCGGTCAGACCCCGACTTCGGGCCCGAGACAGAGCAGAGGGTCATTCTGCTCCTGCGCCTCGTAAAGCTCGGTTTGGGTTGGGTCATTCTCGAACCGGGCGACCAGCCCGGATGGGCTTTCGGTGAAGCTCCAGCATTGCGGGGTGGGGTCGTCTTCGTAGACGAAACAGATCAGCCCCTCGGCCTCATACCAACGCCCCTCCTTGCAGCGGCCATCAAGAAAGGACCACTGCACGCGGCGATCCTCGTGATAGACCTCGGCCCCATAGGGCGCGCCGGACTGGCCGTAGTAGAGCGTTTTGCCCTGCGTATAGGCCTCGAACTCCGCCGCCGACATCTCGGCCAAGGCGGGCAGGGGCAGGAGGGCGCAGATCAGGGCGAGGGTATGTCTCATCCCAACAGCCTGCCAGAAGCCCGCGCCCCGCGCCAGTGGGATCAGCCGCGGCGCCACTGCGCCACGCGGCGGTCCATCACCCGACGCCAGAGCGGTGGCACAAGGGCGATCACCGCCATGATGGGCAGGGAATAGGGCAGTTTCGGCATCTCTTCGGTCACTTCCAACGCCGGAAAGGCGCGGGCGGGGCGCATGTGGTGGTCGGAATGGCGCGGCGCGTTCAGCATCATGGCCGCGGAATACCATTTCGGGGCGTTCCAACTGTGCTGTGGGCCGATCGGCTCGAACCGGCCATCGGTGCGTTGCTGCCGCCGCAAGCCATAATGCTGCACATAGTCCGACAGCAGCAGTTGCATCTGTGCATAGGCGGCAAGGCCAAGATAGGCCAACAGCCCGGTAATGCCGCCCAAAAGCAGCGCGGTGAGCAGGGCCACTGCGGCACCGCCGAGGTAGATTGCATAGGGGTGCAGCCCCTTCGCCCCCGTCTTGCGCGCCCGCTGCGCGTTGTCGGCCTGCCACCCGGCGCGAAACTCCCCCCAACTTGCGCTGAGAAGAAACCGCCAGAACCCCATGCCTTTGGGCGCGGAATTGGGATCGGCGGGGGTGGCGGCGGCGGGGTGATGCACCCGCAGATGGGCCGAGACGTGATGCCCGTGCAGCAAAGAGACATAGACCGCCGTGCCGATCCGTCGGGGCAGGCGGCGGGATGCGTGGATCAACTCATGTGCGTTGGAATTGCTGATCTGACCCAGAAACAGACCGAGGGCGGCAAAGATCAGCGCACGGTCCAGCCCCTCAAGATGCGGCGCGCCGCCAATCGCCCAGACCCCGAGCGGCAGCAGCATGAAATGCACCGCAGCCAATGTCAGCGTCAGTCCCCGACCGGACCTGTCGGAAAGGGTCAGCGCGCGGCCCAATCGGTCCATAAAGGCGACATGAACCGTGATCGACAAAAGTGCCAGCACAGGCCAGACCCCGCCCCAGAGGGCGGCGGCGGCGATCAGCACCGCTGGCGTAAAACTGGCGATCACATACCACAGCACGTGTTTTCCCTTACTCATGACCCGCCTTGCGGCGCATCCGCCCATTCTGCCCGCCGCACGGCCCGCGCACAACGCAAACACCCGCGCGATTGTCGCTTTTTGATCGCCGGGCTGCGCCTTGATTTGCTACGACTGCTGAAAGCAAGGCGGGGGGAAGCGACATGGCGCTGGATGATCACGGTAAAGCGGCGGGGCAGGAACCGCAAAAGGGCGTCTGGAAATCCGGCAAGGGCAAGGGGCGGCATCATCCCAAGGGTCGGCAGGTGCAGGACGCGGCTTGGGAGGAAGTTCGCGTGCTGTTGGGCGACCGCCCGCGCCGCCGTGATCTGCTGATCGAATATCTGCATCTGATCCAAGACCGCTTTGGCCACCTCTCTGCCGCACATCTGCGCGCCTTAGCCGAAGAGATGCGCCTGTCGATGGCCGAAGTCTATGAGGTCGCCAGCTTCTACGCGCATTTCGACGTGGTGAAAGAGGGCGAGACCCCGCCTCCCGCGCTGACCATCCGTGTCTGCGATTCGCTGTCTTGTGAACTCGCCGGAGCGCAGGCGTTGAAATCGGCGCTTGAGGAGGGGCTGGACCCCGCAGAGGTCCGCGTGCTGCGTGCGCCCTGCATGGGGCGCTGCGACACCGCGCCGGTGCTGGAACTGGGCCACAATCATATCGACCACGCAACGCCGGAAAAGGTTGAGGCGGCGATTGCAGCACAGGACACGCATGTCCAATTGCCGGACTATGAGGCTTACCAAACCTACACGAATTCAGGTGGTTACGAGGCGCTGTTGAACCTGCGTGCGGATGGCGGCTGGGAAGCCGTGCAAGAACAACTGCTGGAGGCCGGTCTGCGCGGGCTGGGCGGGGCGGGCTTCCCCTCGGGCAAGAAATGGGGCTTTGTGCGCGGCAATCCGGGGCCGCGCTATCTGGCAGTCAATGGAGACGAAGGCGAACCGGGCACCTTTAAGGACCGCTGGTATCTTGAGCGCACCCCACATCTTTTCCTCGAAGGCATGCTGATCGCCGCATGGGCGGTCGAGGCTGAAAAAGTCTTCCTCTACATGCGCGACGAATACCCGGCGGTGCTGGACATCCTGCGGCGCGAGATTGCGGCGCTGGAGAATGCGGGCGTCATCACCCCCGGTTATGTCGATCTGCGCCGCGGGGCGGGCGCCTATATCTGCGGCGAAGAAAGCGCGATGATCGAAAGCATCGAAGGCAAGCGCGGCCTGCCGCGCCACCGCCCGCCTTACGTGGCGCAGGTGGGGGTCTTTGACCGCCCGACATTGGTGCATAACGTGGAAACCCTGCATTGGATCGCCCGCATCTGCCGCGAAGGGCCACAGGTGCTAAACGCGACCGAAAAGAATGGCCGCAAGGGGCTGCGCAGCTACTCGGTCTCGGGGCGGGTGGCGCAGCCGGGGATGTATGTACTGCCTGCGGGGTCGACCATCACCGATATCATCGCGGCGGCGGGCGGCATGGCCGAGGGGCATGTGCTGAAGGCGTACCAGCCGGGCGGGCCGTCCTCTGGCCTGTTGCCGGCTTCGATGGATGACGTGCCGCTCGATTTCGACACGCTGCAACCGCATGGGTCCTTTATTGGCTCGGCGGCGGTGGTTGTTCTCTCTGAACATGACAGCGCCCGCGCGGCCGCGCTCAATATGCTGCGGTTTTTCGAGGATGAAAGCTGTGGCCAATGCACGCCCTGCCGGGTGGGCTGCGAAAAGGCGGTCAAGCTGATGCAAGAAGACCGCTGGGATCAAGGGCTGCTGGAGGAGTTGTCGACCGCGATGGTTGATGCCTCAATCTGCGGGTTGGGGCAGGCGGCGCCGAACCCGATCCGGCTGGTGATGAAGCATTTTTCTGACGAAATCTAACCGCGGCCCCTCTCGGTTGCCTTGATCTGCCCTAGGCGCTCTTCCATCTGCGCGGGCAAGCCTATAGATCAAGACGAAACTGCATGGGAGACGCCGATGGCCTTCTTCACGAAGCTCAAGGACCGCTTGTTCAAATCCTCGTCCAAGATCGACGAGGGGCTAGAGGCGATAGTCAGCGATGGCGGCGAAACGGAGGCCGAAGCGGCCACCGTGGATGCGGTGATGGACCAGCCCGGCGCGGCCTCGGATGTGATGCCCGACGGGCAGGACGACAGCGGCCCGATGTTGGCAGCTGAGCAGGAGGAGGAAACCCCCGAACCCGCTCCAATGCCAGAACCAACGCCCGAGCCGACGCCCGAGCCCGTCACCATTCCCGAGCCCACCCCTCAGCCTGCGCCAGCGGTGCCACCTGAGCCCGCAGACCCGAAGCCCACGCCCGAACCCGAGCAGGTGCCGCCAGCGGTCGATCCAGTCCCCGCCCCGGCCCCCGACCCCGCTCCGGCCCCCGACGAAGTTCCGCCCGACGTGGACCTGCGCCAAGCCATGACCCCGGTCGCGCCTGCGCTCGACGAAGCAGAGGCCGCTCCTGCGAAGCCGGGCCTTCTAGGCCGTTTGATGGGCCGCAGCGCAGCGCAGCCTGTTGTGCGCCGCGCGCTGGACGATGAGATGCTCGAACAGCTCGAGGAACTGCTGATCAGTGCCGACATGGGCGTTGACACCGCGCTACGGGTCACCGCCAATATGGCCGAAGGGCGCTTTGGCAAGAAACTCTCGGTGGCGGAGATCAAACAACTGCTCGCCAGCGAAGTCAGCCGCATCATGGAGCCTGTGGCGCGGCCCCTGCCGATCTATTCCAAGACGCCTCAGGTGGTGCTTGTTGTCGGCGTGAACGGCTCTGGCAAGACGACGACCATCGGCAAGCTGGCCTCGCAATTCCGTGCGGCGGGTAAGAAGGTCGTGATCGCCGCAGGCGACACCTTCCGCGCCGCCGCGGTGGAGCAATTGCAGGTCTGGGGTGAACGCGCAGGCGTGCCTGTGCTGACTGCAGCGCAGGGCAGCGACCCCGCCAGCCTTGCCTTCGACGCCATGGGCCGCGCGCAGGAAGAAGGCGCCGATCTGTTGCTGATCGACACCGCAGGCCGTTTGCAAAACCGGGGCGACCTAATGGAGGAACTGGCCAAGATAGTCCGCGTCATCCGCAAGAAGGACGAGACCGCACCGCATAACACCCTATTGGTGCTGGACGCGACGACCGGGCAGAACGCACTGAACCAAGTGAAAGTTTTTCAAGAGATTTCCGACGTCAGCGGTCTGGTTATGACCAAACTCGACGGCACCGCAAAGGGGGGCGTTCTGGTGGCGCTGGCGGATCGTTTCGGTCTGCCGATCCATGCGGTGGGTGTGGGCGAGCAGATTGACGATCTGTCCCCGTTTGATCCCGATGAATTTGCCGCCGCATTGGTTGGTACGGATGCCTAGCGACGCCTTGGTCGCCTTGCGCGGCGGCTCTGATTACTCGTGGGTGCCGAGCTTTCGCTCAATCCAGCGCAATACCGTCAGAACGCTGACCACAATCCCTGCCGTAAGACAGGCGAGCAAAATCTGCCCCGCGCCGCAAGCAAGACCAATGGCACCGGCCAACCACATCGACGCGCCGGTGGTGATGTTGCGCACTTCGCCGTTGGAGGTGAAAATGATCCCCGCGGCAAGGAAGGCGACGCCCGCCGTGACCGCTTCGATCAAACGCAGCGGATCAAAGCGCATCTGGTCGCCCTCTCCGAACTCCAGACTGCCCAGCTCTTGCCCGATGATGATGAACAGGCAGGCCGCGATGGCCACCATGATATGTGTGCGCAGCCCCGCAGGCTTGTCCCGCCGCTCGCGCTCAAACCCCACAACGCCCGCCAGAAACGCGGCCATCAGCAGCCGCGCGGCAGCGACAGTGACAGGCACTTTGGAAAAACTGTTGGTCAGATCGGCGAGCAGGCTTTCAAACATGGAATTTCCGTTGGTGATAAAGGCTTTGACGAATAAACCTCTCGCCGCTGTGGTGGTTCCGCGATGACCGAGTGGATCCTGTCGATCGAAGGCACGCCCGCGGGCCATACCGCGGCGCTTTGGTTGGCGCTGTCGGCGGCCTTTTTACATGCCGTCTTTGGCGCGTTGCAAAAGGGGCGGCATGATCCGTGGCTGACACGCGGGGCGATTGATGTCTCCTATGGTGTGATGGCCGCGCCCTTTGCGCTGTTCGTCGTGCCATGGCCCGAGCCGCATATGTGGCTGATCTTCCTCGGCGCCTTCGTGATCCATGTGATCTATAAACTGTTACAGGCTTGGGCCTATACCAAGGGTGCTTATACGGTGGTCTACCCGGTGGTGCGCGGCACGGGGCCGCTGTTTGCCGTGGTCGGCGCCTATCTGATCTTTGGCGAGCGGTTCAATGCAGTGCAGTGGCTCGGCGTGGCTGTGCTACTCAGCGGTATTTTCGGGCTAGCGGTTTATAACCTGCGCAATCTGGTCGCCGCGCGCGATACGCTGCACGCGGCTTTGGGGCTCGCGGTGCTCACGGGCTTGTTCGTGGCGCTTTACACCACATATGACGCATATGGCATTCGCGCCACGGCTGATCCGTTCACCTTTCTCGCGTGGTTTTTCATGATCGACGGATTGGTGATGCCGGTGATTGCATGGCGGCGCTGGCACCGGATGGAGAACCCACCCGAGGTGGCGCCGCTGATGCTGCGCGGCGTGATCGGCGGGTTCATCGCTTTTGCGAGCTTTGGGTCGGTCATGCTGGCCACGCGGCTTGATAAGGTGGGCGAGGCGGCAGTGCTGCGCGAGACATCGACCGTCTTTGCCGCGCTGATCGGGGTGCTGGTGCTGAAAGAAACCGTCGGCCCGCGCCGCATTGCGCTGATGGCGCTGATCGCGGCCGGGGCGGTGATTGTTGAAATGGGCGGCTGAAGGAACAGGCATGTCAGAACCAAGAGAGATCAACCCAATGCTGCGTGCAGGTTTGGAATACGGGCCGGTGCTGGCCTTCCTCGTTGCCTATCTGTGGCTCAAGGATAACACCTACACCTTCGGCGGGACCGAATACGATGGCTTCATCGTCGTCACCGCGATGTTCGTGCCTTTGCTGGTGCTGTCGACCGGCGCGCTCTGGGCGCTGACGGGCAAGCTGAGCCGGATGCAGGTCGCCACCGTGGTGCTGGTGGTGATCTTTGGCGGGCTGTCGGTCTGGCTGAACGACGACCGCTTTTTCAAGATGAAACCGACGCTGATCTATGTGCTCTTTGGCGGCCTTTTGGCGGTTGGCCTGCTGCGCGGGCAGTCCTATCTGAAATACGTCATGGAAGAGATGATGCCGCTACGCGATGAGGGCTGGATGCTGCTGACCAAGCGGCTGATGTTCTTCTTCTTTGGCCTCGCGCTGGCGAATGAGCTGATCTGGCGGTTCTTTTCGACCGACACATGGGTCTACTTCAAAACCTTCGGCCTGACGGCGGCGATTTTCGTTTTCTTCATGGCGCAGGGCAAATTGTTCGAAGCCTATGGCGAGAAGAAAGACAAAGGCTGATCCGCTCAAATTTAACCAATGCCCCGCGCGAAACTGTTGACCTGCAGCGTCGCGCGGCGTAATCCACCCCGCGTGGCGATTTGTTACCGGATTGTGGGCCACGTTAAACATGCCGCTAAAAGGTCAGGATGAAAGACCCCTTTCGCTTGGCCGCGTCTGGGGTTTTTTTATGCCCGCAAGGTCGGGCCAGAAGGATGAGATAGATGAGCAACGACCGTCACGCGCGCACCCAAGCGATCCACGCAGGCACCCGCCGCAGCCAATATGGCGAGGTGAGCGAGGCGATCTACCTCACCCAAGGGTTCGTCTATGACAGTGCCGAACAGGCCGAGGCCCGGTTCGAGGAAACTGGCCCGGATGAGTTCATCTATGCCCGCTACGGCAACCCGACGGTCGCGATGTTCGAAGACCGTATCGCCACGCTGGAAGGGGCCGAAGACGCATTCGCCACGGCCAGCGGCATGGCGGCGGTGTCGGGCGCGCTGATCTCAATGCTGAAGGCGGGCGATCATGTGGTGTCGGCCCGGGCGCTATTCGGGTCTTGTATCTATGTGCTCGAAGAAATCCTTGGCCGCTATGGGGTTGAGGTCACTTTCGTCGACGGCAGCGATCTGGGCGCATGGGAGGCCGCGATCCGCGAGGACACCCGCGCCGTGTTCTTTGAATCCGTCGCCAACCCCACGCTTGAAGTGATCGACATCGAAGCCGTCGCCAAACTGGCCCATGCCAAGGGCGCGCTGGTGGTGGTCGATAACGTGTTTGCGACTCCAGTCTTTTCGCGCGCGATTTCGCAGGGGGCGGATGTGGTGGTCTATTCGGCGACCAAACATATCGACGGGCAGGGCCGCGCGCTTGGCGGTGTGGTGCTGGGCAGCCGCGATTTCATCCGTGGCACGCTTGAGCCTTATATGAAACACACCGGCGGCTCGATGAGCCCCTTCACCGCGTGGATCATGCTCAAGGGGTTGGAAACCATCGACCTGCGGGTGCGGGCACAGGCGGCCAGCGCACAGGAATTGGCAGAAGCGCTGGAGGGCCACGCCGAACTGGCGCGGGTGCTTTACCCCGGCTTGGCCGCGCATCCGCAAAACGCGCTGGCGATGCAGCAGATGGGGGCAGGGGGCACGGTACTCTCCATTGACCTCAAGGGCGGCAAAGCGGCGGCCTTCGCTTTCCTGAATGCGTTGCAGGTGGGGGTGATCTCCAACAACCTCGGCGATGCGAAGACTATCGTGACCCACCCGGCCACCACGACGCACCAGCGTTTGCCGCAGGAAACCAAAGACCTTTTGGGCATCACGCCGGGGCTGGTTCGCATCAGCGTGGGGCTGGAATATACCGGCGATCTCAAGGCCGATTTGCTGCAAGCGCTGGCGGCGGCGACGTAAGCCTGACCTGATGTGTCGCAGGCGCGGTGGCATTTTTGCCCCGCGCATCATACATTAAGGACGACAGACCGGAGGGCCGCGCAATGAACATCGTGACTGAGATGTCCGAAACACCGGATCGAAGCGCGGCGGAGGCTGCGCTCGCCACCCTGCGCGCTTGGGCCGAAACGGCCACCCCTGCAGAGATCGCAGCCCTTGACCCGGCCATGGCGCGGATGCTCGCGCCCGCCGACTACCCGGCACTGAGCCGTGCCTACCCCGAGGACTTCACTGCTGGAGCCAACTACCGCGCCAGCCTGCCGGATCTGCAAAACGGCCCCTCCAGCCTGATCCGCGGGGCGCAGCAGTTGATCCAGCATGTCGGCATCTCGAACTTTCGCCTACCGATCCGTTACCGCAGCCGTGAGGGCGGGGATATGCGGCTGGAAACATCTGTGACCGGTTCGGTGTCGCTTGATGCGGAAAAGAAGGGCATCAACATGTCCCGCATCATGCGCAGCTTTTACCGCCATGCAGAGGCGACCTTTAGCTTTGAGGTGATCGAAGCGGCGCTGGATGATTATAAGACCGATCTCGAAAGCTTGGACGCGCGGATTCAGATGCGATTCTCTTTTCCAATGAAGATCGGCAGTTTGCGCTCGGGGCTGACGGGCTATCAATATTATGACATCGCGCTGGAACTGGTTGAGCAGGACGGAGAGCGCAAAAAGATCGTGCATCTTGATTACGTCTATTCCAGCACCTGCCCCTGTTCGCTGGAACTCAGCGAACACGCGCGGGAAACGCGCGGGCAATTGGCGACGCCGCATTCGCAGCGCTCCGTGGCGCGGATATCGGTCGAGACGCGGGACGAGGGCGATTGCCTGTGGTTCGAAGACCTGATCGAGATTTGCCGCCGCGCCGTGCCGACCGAGACGCAGGTCATGGTCAAGCGCGAGGACGAACAGGCGTTCGCCGAACTCAACGCCGCGAATCCGATCTTTGTTGAGGATGCCGCGCGGCTGTTTTGCGAGCAACTCTTGGCCGATGGCCGGGTGGGGGATTTCCGCATTGTCGCCAGCCATCAAGAAAGCCTGCACAGCCACGATGCGATCAGCGTGCTGACCCAAGGTGAGACCTTCGCGGCGCAAAGCATCGACCCCAAGCTTTTCAACACGCTCTTTCACGTCGGCTGACCCGGCGCGGCGCGGTGGTCGCGCGATGGTTGTCCGCACCACGCGCAGCGCCCCTTTGCGGGGCATTCCGGGTGACTTAGCGCAGATATGGCGATTGTCGCCCCGTCAGCCCTGCAAGTCCCGACCAGCGGCTATGCGAAAACGTCGGTTCTGCTGCGGCGCAGCATTGCCTATCTAACGGTCATCGAAATACTGGAAATTGCAAAGGCAATCAGATGACCTACCAGAGCACTGCTCATCCCGCCCACTCCGTCTCTCCCTTTGAAGGGCTGCGGCGCGCCGGCGCCGGTCTGCGTCGCTTTTTTGCGGGGATCGGCCATGGCATCATGATGGGCTCCACCGCCCACCGCCGTTTTGAGCAGGTCCAAGGCCTGCAAGCGAAAAGCGACGAAGAACTGGCCGCCATGGGCATCAAGCGTGACGACATCGTTCACCACGTTTTCAAAGACCTCTACTACATCTAAGACGACACGGACCGGGGCCAAATCGCGCCCCGGTCCCGTCTCGGCTTGACAGCGACGAGCGGCCAAGCCAACGCTGCGCCCATGTTGGATATACGACCTGTCGGATATGTCGTGGGCCTTTTGGTGGCCGTGCTTGGCCTTGCCATGATCATCCCGATCTGGGTCGATCTGGCCGAGGGCCGGGGCCAATGGTGGGTCTTCGTCGAAAGCGCGCTGATCACCACGTTGGGCGGCGGTATGATCGCCCTTGCCAGCGCCAATGGGGTCCGCGAAGGGCTCACCATCCAACAGACATTTATGCTCACCACCGGCGTTTGGCTGATGCTGCCGTTGTTCGGGGCCTTGCCCTTCGTCTTGGGCGCGACCGATGCCAGCGTCACCGACGCGATGTTCGAGGCGATGTCGGGGCTGACGACCACCGGGGCCACGGTGCTGACCGGATTGGAAGACCTGCCCAAGGGCCTGCTGATCTGGCGCGGTATTCTGCAATGGCTGGGCGGCATCGGTATCGTCGTGGTCGCCATGGTGTTCCTGCCCGAGTTGCGGGTCGGTGGTATGCAGATTTTCAAATCCGAATCCTTTGACACCTTTGGAAAAATCCTGCCCCGCGCGGGGCAGATCGCGACTCAGATTTCGGTGATCTACCTCTGGCTGACGCTGGCTTGTATGCTGAGCTATCTTGCGCTCGGGATGAGCACCTTCGACGCGACGGTTCACGCGCTGACCACGGTGTCGACCGGGGGATTCTCCAACTACGATGCCTCGTTCAGCACCTTCTCTGGCCCCGCCGAATATGTCGCGGCGATCTTTATGATCCTCGCGGCTTTGCCTTTCGTGCGCTACGTGCAGCTTATCAACGGCAACCCCGTAGCCCTGCACCGCGACCCGCAGGTGCGCGGCTTTTTCATGACCTTGACCTTTCTGGTGGTGATTGTCTTTTTCGTCCTGCGCAGCGGCACGACCTACGAGTCCGAGCGGATCTTGCGGGAAGCGATCTTTAACATCACCTCCATCATCTCGGGCACCGGCTATGCGTCGGCGGATTATATGAAATGGGGCAGCTTCGCCGTGGCGCTGTTCTTTTTCATCGGCTTGATCGGCGGCTGCGCGGGCTCGACCACCTGTTCGATCAAGATCTTCCGTTATCAATTGCTCTTTGCCTCGATCCGCGCGCAGTTGCGGCGGATCCGCTCGCCCCATGGCGTCTTTACCCCGCGCTATGATGGCCGCCCGGTGGGGGCGGACGTGCTGAGCTCGGTGATGTCGTTCTTCATGTTCTTCGTGGTGTCGCTGGGGCTGATCTCGGTCGCGCTGAGCCTGACGGGGTTGGATTTCGTCACCTCCGTCTCGGGCGCAGCGGCGGCACTGGCAAACATCGGCCCGGGACTGGGAGAGATCATCGGCCCTGCGGGGAACTTCAGCAGCCTCAACGACACGGCGAAATGGATTTTGATCATCGCCATGTGGATTGGGCGACTGGAATTGCTTGCGGTCTACGTCATGTTCACCGCCAAGTTCTGGCGCGCTTGAAACGCGAAAGGGCGGTGCCGATGGCACCGCCCTTTGTCTTTGTCGCTTGGGGCTGAGCCCCCCGCGTTACTCCCAGCAGCTTACCAAGACGGTCATCCCTTGCGCGCGCAGCGTCAGATCGCGCGGCGCGATCGGGCCTGTGGCCCCCTGCGCCTGTTTGCTGCCCAAGCCTGCGTCTTGCGCCGCCTTAAGGATCACACTTCCATCAAGGGCAAAGCTCACGTCTTCGGGCAGTTTGCGGTCCGCCTCGGTCTGGGGAAGCAACATGCCCACCACATGGCCATTCTCGTCAAAGACCGGCCCCCCGGCATCACCGGGCTGGGCGTTGACCGATAGGCGTTTGAGGTTTTCATCCCCGTTCAGCCCCTTGAGGTCCGACAGCGCGCCAAAGGTCAGGGTCGCGGCACTCAGCACCCCTTCGTAGGAGTAGCCCGCGACAGAGATTTCCGATTGCAGACGCGGGGCGCCATTGCTGAATTCGGCCACGGCCAGCGGGGCGAGACGGCTTTCGGGTTTGAGCAGCGCAAGCCCGCGTGCGTCATCGGTGGCGATCACAGTGGCATCGGTATCCGCGTCCAGCGTTACCCGGGAGCAGGAGGCGACAACCTCGCTCGTGGTGACAACTGCACCATTGCCGTCGATGAAAAAGCCACTGCGGGCGATCTTGGGCTGGCGGATTTGCAGACCCGCGACCAGATCAATCGCTTGCGCGTCGCTGTTGCCTGCGGCGGCGTCCAACACGCCGGGCAGGCGGGTCAGGCTTTTGGACATCTCAGCCACCACGCGGCGGCGGCGGTCTTCGTCCCCGGCGGGCCAGATCAGGGTGAACCCTTTGATCTGACCGTTCTCCAGCGAGACCTGCGTCTGGCTGATGATGCTGCCGTTCTCCCCGATCAACTCAAAGGAGTTGCGCTTGCGTTCGCGGGGGCCATCCAAGGGGACGATCTCAAGCGTTTGCATGATGTCATAGAGACCGTAGAGCGTATCTTGGTTGCCGGGCTGGCTGATCAACAGCACCCTTGCGCCGATGTTGCCGCTGGTGTCGTAATGGGCGAAGGGCGGCTCGTAGCGGGCGAATTCGACCTCAGCCGTGGGCATCATAATCTCGATCCCGGCTTTCTCATCGCGCACCATTTGCAGGCCCAAACCATCAAGGACGGCATTATACTGTGCGATCAGCGCGGCACGCTGCCGGGTGGTCAGGACGCCAGTCTCGTCATATCCGTTCGCCGCTTGCCACGCCCCCATAGAGGCGCGGGTGCCCCGGCCAAAGGCACCATCAATCGCGGCGTCGTAAAAACCGGCCCATTGCAGGGCGATTTGCAGGTCTTTGCGCTCTTGCGCCGAGAGGGCGCGTTCCGAACGGCGCGCCTCTGCCGGGGTTTCATCCGGCTCTGGCGGGGTGGGGGCCGGAGCGGTTTCGGCCTCTGCCTCAGCGACTTCAATCTCGCCCTCAGTCTCGCCTTCAATCTCGCCTTCGGTCGTTGTCGCGTCGAGCGGGGTTGTGGTGACGTCTGGGGTGGTGCTGCCCGCTGCGGCTTCCTCTGGCTCACCGCCATCTACGCCTGCGGGGGCGTCGATCACGCCGGTTTCGAGAACGTTGTCGCCCACAGGCCAGAACTGCTGCTGGAAACGGCTGGATTGCTGGATAAAGCTGTCACGCGGCACCAGACCGTCGCGCACATAGCTGCGCAGCACCAGTTCCGCATCTTCGCGCCGGTAGGGGCCCACAGCGATGCCGTACCAACCGCCGCCAAGGGAAAAGCCATTCACGTCATCCAACAGGGTCTCATAGGCGCGTGCGCGGTCGGTGGCTTCGGCCAACGAGGGCTGCGCCTCAATCTGAACCCAAACGATATCCTCCGCCGATTGCGCCCGCGCAAGGCTGGCCCAAGACAGGCTCAGGGCCAAGAAGATCGCCACCGGGGCACGTAGAAATCGCTTCATCGTCACTCAACTCTCGCAAAACCAAATCCGAGCCAGATTACGCCGGAAAGCAGCGCAAATGCCATGGCAAAGGGGGCGAATTTCTCACAAAGCTGCGATTGACCCCCATGGATTGCAGACGTAGGAAAGGCGCGCATCATTAAGGGGCAATCACAATGTCTGACGCGGCGCAGAAACCACGCTCTTTTCAAGAGATCATCCTTGCATTGCAGAGCTATTGGGCGCGGCAGGGCTGCGCAATCTTGCAACCCTATGACATGGAAGTGGGCGCGGGCACCTTTCACCCGGCCACCACGCTGCGTAGTCTCGGCACGCAGCCATGGGCCGCGGCCTATGTTCAGCCCTCGCGCCGCCCCACCGATGGGCGCTATGGCGAAAACCCCAACCGCTTGCAGCATTATTACCAATACCAAGTGCTGATCAAACCCAGCCCGCCCAATCTGCAAGAACTGTACCTTGGTTCGCTCGAAGCCATTGGCATCGACATGGCGCTGCATGACATTCGCTTTGTCGAAGACGACTGGGAAAGCCCGACGCTGGGCGCGTGGGGTCTGGGCTGGGAAGTCTGGTGCGACGGAATGGAAGTGTCCCAGTTCACCTACTTCCAACAGGTTGGCGGCCATGACTGCCACCCTGTCTCGGGCGAGCTGACCTATGGGTTGGAGCGTTTGGCGATGTATGTGCTAGGTGTCGATCACGTAATGGACATGCCCTTTAACAGCCCCGAGGCACCAATTCCGCTGACCTATGGCGATGTGTTCAAACAGACCGAAGAAGAATTCGCGCGCTGGAACTTTGACACCGCCAATACCGAGGTGCTGTTGGATCAGTTCAACGAGGCTGAGGCGCATTGTCAGTTTATCCTCGGACAGCCCGCCGAAGATCCCAAAACCGGGAAACGCATCGTCATGGCGCATCCGGCCTATGACCAATGCATCAAAGCGAGCCACATCTTCAACCTACTCGACGCGCGCGGCGTGATCTCGGTCACTGAGCGGCAGGCCTATATCGGGCGCGTGCGGGCCTTGGCAAAACAATGTGCCGATGCCTTCGTGCAGACCCGCGCGGGCGGCTGGACGCCTGAGGCGGATAGCGCGGCATGAGCGGCAAGATTGTCGGTATCGTGATCCTTGTATCCGCACTGATCGCCGGGGCTGCACTCTATTATTTGCAGATCTATGGATTTTATCACGAGGTGCCTGAGGCCAAGGTCGAACTGGTATCGCTGACCTCGCAAGAGCCGGAAGAGATCGCGGCAGAGAACCTTCAGGCCATCGACGCCGACAGCTCTCCGATCCGGTTCCGTGCCTGCTTTGAGCATGACATCAGCCTCGCCATGGCGACCGAGACTTATGAGATGACCGACCCCACCGATCCGCGCAACGCGCCGGGCTGGTTCGATTGTTTCGACGCCCCCGCCATCGGGGCCGAGATTGAGGCCGGCACCGCGCTGACCTTCCTTGGCGGCAAGAACGTGCACTACGGCGTCGACCGGATCGTGGCGCTGACCGATGACGGGCGTGGCTACATCTGGCATGAGCTGAACGACTGCGGCGAGAAGTCCTATGACGGCACCGTGGTAGGAGAGGCTTGCCCCGAGCGTCCCGCCGACTGATCTTAAACGCAGGCGCCGCCTGTTTGCGCGGAACCTTTTGGCGCTGCCGAACGCTTGTCCCCACATAGAACGGGGGCGAAAATGTCGGAAAAAACACATGAGGGGCTGAAATGGGTGATGCGCGCGGGCTACGGCGCGCGCGGGGTTATCTACACGATCATCGGGGGGCTGGCCCTATTGGCCGCCGTCAAAAGCACCCAAGCCTCGGGCACGAAAGACGCCCTCGCGGCGCTGCGGGATGAGCCATACGGTATTCCGGCACTCATCGCGATCGGCATCGGGCTACTTGCCTATCTGGTCTGGCGCGTGGCTGCGGGCGTGAAGGATGTCGAAGATCACGGGACCGACGCCAAGGGGCTGATCGCGCGGTTGGGGCAAGTCACGACCGGGCTGATCCACGGCGGTATCGGCGTTTCCGTGTTGGCTTTGGCAATGAGCGGCAAGAATTCCGGCGGCAGTTCCGCGCAGGACTGGACGCAAAAGCTGATGGCGATGCCCGCCGGGCGCTATATCGTGGCCGCTGGCGCGCTGATCCTATTGGGCGCAGGCATCTACTATGCCTACAAAGGTTGGAGCGGGAAATATAAGGGCCATCTGGCGCGCACCCAGTTCACCGAAAGCATCGACCCCATCGTGAAGGTTGGCCTGATTATCTATGGCGGTATCTTAGGGTTGGTTGCCTTTTCACTGGGCTATGCGGCGCTGACCGCGAACCCCGCACAGGCCGGCGGTCTGGGCGAGGCGCTGCAAAGCCTGCGCGGCATGGCCTTTGGGCGTTTCCTATTGGGCGGAGCCGGGCTGGGGCTGATTGGCTTTGCGGTCTATAACTTCGTCGAAGCGGGCTATCGGGTGGTGCCGAAATTCTCTGACCCCGATATCCGCACCTTGTTGGATTAAACGCAGGGCGGGGGGCTAGACCCTCCGCTTAGCACTCGTTATCCAAGCCCCCGATGAGACGCCGCCATCGCGGCAAGAATTGGGGGCCGCCCGTGCCAGATCTGCTGATTGAACTTTTCTCCGAAGAAATCCCTGCGCGGATGCAGAAACGCGCGGGAGAAGACCTGCAAAAGCTGGTGACCAACGGTCTGGTCGAAGCCGGTCTGACCTATGGCTCCGCCGCCGTTTTCACCACCCCGCGCCGTCTGACGCTGGCGCTTGGCGATATGCTTGCCGCCAGCCCGCGACAGGTGGAAGAGCGCAAAGGCCCGAAAGCCGACGCGCCTGAGAAAGCCATCGAAGGGTTTTTGCGCGGTGCTGGGTTGACCCGTGATCAATTGGAAGAACGCGACACGCCCAAAGGCAAAGTTTTCTTTGCTAAGATCGAAAAGCCAGGCCGCCCTGCGGCTGAGATCGTGGCCGAGGTGCTGGAACAGACCATCCGCAATTTCCCGTGGCCCAAGTCGATGCGGTGGGGCACGGGGAGCCTCAAATGGGTCCGCCCGCTGCATTCGATCCTTTGCGTCATAAGCGATGAGGCGGGGGCCGAGGTGGTGCCGCTGACCATCGACGGTATCGCTGCTGGCAATACCACGCGCGGGCACCGTTTCCTTGCACCGGCTGAGATCGAAGTCTCGGGGTTCGAGGATTATCAAGACAAACTCTCGCGCGCCTTTGTCGTGCTCGACCCCGCCGCGCGGGCCGACACGATTTGGCATGACGCCACCAACATGGCTTTTGCGGCCGGGTTGGAAGTGGTTGAAGACGCAGGGCTTCTGGCCGAAGTTGCGGGCCTTGTGGAGTATCCCGTCGTGCTGATGGGCCGCATCGGCGCGGATTTCCTCGGCCTGCCGCCCGAAGTGCTGCAAACCTCGATGAAAGAACACCAAAAGTTCTTTTCCGTCCGCAATCCGAAGTCGGGTCAGATCGAGCGTTTCGTCACCGTCGCCAACCGCACCACCGCCGACGATGGCGCGACGATCCTTGCGGGCAACGAAAAAGTGCTCGGCGCACGGCTGTCGGATGCGAAATTCTTTTGGGACAATGACCTGCGCACCGTGACCTCGGGCGCGGGGATGGAGACTTGGGTCAAAGCGCTGGAAAACGTCACCTTCCACAACAAGCTCGGCACCCAGGCCGAGTTGATCGACCGCATGGCGACCCTCTCGCGTGAGCTTGCCCCGCTGGTCGGCGCCGACGCCGATGAGGCCGAGCAGGCCGCGCGGGTGGCCAAGGCCGACCTCAGCTCCGAGATGGTCTATGAGTTCCCCGAGTTGCAGGGCTTGATGGGCAGCTATTACGCACGCAAGGCCGGGCTGTCGGATGCTGTGGCAGACGCGGCGAAAGATCACTACGCGCCACTGGGGCCGTCCGATGACGTGCCGACCGCGCCGGTGTCAATTGCGGTGGCGCTGGCTGAGAAGGTCGACAAGCTGACCGGCTTCTGGGCGATTGATGAGAAGCCGACCGGGAGCAAGGATCCCTTCGCGCTGCGCCGTGCGGCTTTGGGGGTTATTCGGATTTTGGTTGAGAATGACATTCTCGAAAGCCTGACGACGATTATTGATATTTCGTATGCGCTTAGCGTTCGCGCAAGTAGCGGCAGAAACAGCGTGGTTTACTATCTTGCTAAAGCACCCGTCGCGGACGGGGACTCTTGGCACTATGAGTCAATTGGCCATATGTGGAAGGACAACCCTACGGTTGGGGGTACCTTAGGAACGATCCGCAAGGAAAACCTGATAGTCTTGGAAGAAGCCGACGACACGGACGCAGGGGTCCTGCGAACTATATCAAGTGTGAATAGGTTGAATAAAGAACGCCAAGTGGAAAAGCCGGGGTTTGCCGATGTTGGTTCGAACCTTCTCTCCTTCATCCACGACCGCCTCAAAGTCTACCTCCGCGATCAAGGCATCCGCCACGACATCATTGACGCCTGCATCGCCATGGATGGCAGCGACGATCTGACCCTCTTGGTCAAACGCGCCCGCGCCCTGTCGGAGACGCTCAAAACCGACGATGGCGAGAACCTGATCCAAGGATTCAAACGCGCCAACAACATCCTCAGCCAAGCTGAAGAGGCCGATGGCGTGGAATACTCCTTCGGCGCCGATCCGAAGTTTGCCGAGACAGAAGCCGAGAAAGACCTTTTCGCCGCACTCGACAAAGCCGAGGCCAAGATCACCCCGGCGATGGCGGCGCAGGATTTCTCGACCGCGATGGCAGCGATGGCCGAATTGCGCGGACCGATCGATGCCTTTTTTGAGGCGGTTCAGGTCAATGCCGACAACCCCACCGTGCGGCGCAACCGGCTTAATCTGCTGAGCCGCATTCGCACGATCTGTAGCGCCGTGGCGGACTTGACCAAACTGGATGGATGACCGCTGAGGGGGCAAGATCCCTTGCCCCTTCTGCCTCAACCCCTATGCTGCACCGGAACGATTAAGGTGCCGCAGTGCAGAACGATCCCCATACCACGCTGGTGACCCCCACCGCGCCAATTGCCAATGACACCCACGGCGGGCGGGCGAAATGCTTGCAGCGCCTTGTGCGGCTTGAGTTGCCCGTGCCCTCTACCGTGGCGGTTTCCTTTAACGCTGTGCAACAGATCGCGCGCGGGCAGTTGCCTGATATCCAAGCGGTGGTCGATCAATTTCCCAAAGGCGCGCTGCTTTGTGTACGGCCCTCCAGCCAAGACCCTGATTGGGGCGGGCCGGGGGCGGTGTTGAACATCGGGATCAACGATGCGCTCTTTGAAAGCTACGCGGGCACCATCGGCGAAGCCCCGGCAGCGGCGCTTTATTCGCGGTTCGTGCAGTCCTATGCGGTCAATGTTGCCCGCCTTGACCCCGATATGTTCGACGATGTGAACGGCGATGGCCGTGCGGCGCTGATGGAATCACTACGCGCCTATGAGGCCGAGACCGAAGAGCGTTTTCCCCAAGACCCGGCAACGCAATTGGCTGCGGTGTTGCGGTCAATGGCGCGGGCGTGGAACGGCACTTCGGCGCGGTTGCTCCGGCAAGCCAAGGGGGCACCTGCGGATGCGGGGTTGGGGTTGATCGTGCAGGAAATGGCCTTTGGCGTGGGGCAGGGGCAGTGCGGTTCGGGCGTGTTGCAACTGGTCGATAGCGATACTGGCCTGCCGCAAATCACCGGGCGTTACCTCAGCCAAAGCCAAGGCCGTGATGCGCTCGAAGGCGATGCGGCGGCGATGTATCTCACCCGCGATCCGCGTGGGCCGTCGTTGGAAGAGTTGGTGCCCGATGCCTTTGCCGAGTTGAAAGACCACGCGGCGCTGATGCGCAAACGGCTCCGGGCCGAGATGCAGGTCGAGTTCGTGATCGATCAAGGCAAGCTGCATATTCTGGATGGTGTGAAGGTCGCACGGTCCTCCCGTGCGGCGGTGCGGATCGCCGTGGCGCTGGCTGACGAAGGGATCATCAGCCGCGAGGAAGCGCTCATGCGGGTGCAGCCGCGCACGCTGTCGGAACTGCTTCACCGTCAGGTTGACCCAAGCGCCAAACGTGACGTGATCGGGCGCGGCATCGCCGCCAGCCCCGGAGCGGCCACTGGGCGGATTGTCTTTTCGGCCAGCGACGCGCAGGCCAGTGCCGCGCGGGGGGAGCCTTGTATCCTTGTCCGGCGCGAAACCTCGCCCGAAGATATTCGCGGCATGCATGCCGCTGCTGCTGTGTTAACCGAACGCGGCGGCATCACCAGCCATGCGGCGGTGATCGGGCGCGGCATGGGGCTGCCCTGCGTCGTTGGCGCATCGAACATGCGCTTTATCGTGACCCAGCGGCAGATCATCGCCCCCGATGGGCGGGTTTTTGTCGAAGGGGATCAAGTCACCGTTGATGGCTCAACCGGGCAGGTCTTGGCCGGGGCGGCCAAGATGCAAGAGGCCGCGCTGGATGATACCTTCACCCGGCTGATGGGCTGGGCCGAGGATGTGGCCGACATCGGCATTCGCGCCAATGCCGACACCCCCGCCGATGCGCAGACCGCGCGCAATTTCAACGCCCATGGCATCGGGCTCTGCCGCACCGAACATATGTTTTTCGAGCCCGGTCGCCTGACCGTGATGCGCGAAATGATCTTTGCCGAAAGCGGCGAAGACCGCCGCGCCGTGCTGGAACGTCTGCTGCCCATGCAGCGCAAGGATTTTACCCAGTTGTTCCGCATCATGCAGGGGCAGCCAGTGTGCATCCGCTTGTTTGATCCGCCGCTGCATGAATTCTTGCCCTCAGACAAAGCCGGGCAGCGCGAACTGGCCGAGGCGCTTGGCCTTCAGATGTCTGACGTGACGCGGCGCGTGGCGGCGATGACGGAATACAACCCGATGCTGGGCCTGCGCGGCGTGCGGCTCGGGGTGACGGTGCCGGAAATCTACGAAATGCAGGCCCGCGCGATCTTTGAGGCCACAATCGAAGCCAGCCGCGATGGCGAGCCGGTAGTGCCTGAGATCATGATCCCACTGGTCAGCGCCCGGCGCGAGGTGGAATTGGTCAAAGCGAGCGTCGACGCCGTGGCCGCCGCCGTGCGCAGTGAGCGTGATGCGAGCTTCACCTACCGTCTCGGCGTGATGGTAGAGACCCCGCGCGCCTGTTTGCGTGCCGAGGAAATCGCGCCGCATTGTGCCTTTCTCAGTTTCGGGACCAACGATCTGACGCAGATGACCTATGGCCTCTCGCGCGACGACGCGGGGCGCTTCATGTCGAATTACGTCCAACAAGGGGTCTACCCGGAGGATCCCTTCCATGTGCTCGACACCGATGGGGTCGGCGAATTGCTGCAACTTGGGGCGGAAAGGGGGCGTAAAGCCCAGCCCGGAATCACCCTTTCAATCTGTGGGGAGCATGGCGGGAACCCCGAATCCATCGCTTTTTGCCGCGAATCGGGCTTTGACTATGTTTCTTGTTCGCCGTTTCGCGTACCGGTTGCACGTTTGGCTGCGGCCCAGCTCGCCATTGCGCACAAGATCGGGTAGGGGCAGCGGGCTCCAGCCCAACTTATACCATAATTCGGCAAGTTTCTGCACATAATGCCCGGTTGGGTTTACCGCCCGGAACCTTTTGGCTATCCGCCCCGCAGCCCTAACAATGATGCGAGGCGCATGATGCGTTTTATCCGGTCGATCTCTTTTGCTCTTTCCATGGCTCTGTGCAGCAGCCCGCTTGCTGTTCAAGCAAGCTCCGAAAGCGCGAGCGATCTTGCGCAGATTGAAATTCAAGGTCTGAAATCCGCCGGTGCGGCGCGGCTTCAGGAGATGGTCGCGCAGCCCGTGTCGGCCAGCGAGACAGATGTGAAATTCTCGACCGCTTGGGTCGACAGCCAGCCCAAAGCTGAAGGCAACGCCGAGTTGCAGTGCCTTGCCGAAGCGCTTTATTTCGAGGCCCGCGGTGAGACGGTCAAAGGCCAGTTTGCCGTGGCCGAAGTGATCATGAACCGTGTGAAATCGGCCCGCTTTCCCGGCACGCTTTGCGGCGTGATCAATCAGGGGACGGGGCGCAAGTATCAGTGCCAGTTTACCTATACCTGCGACGGCTACAAAGAAGTCATCAATGAGCCGCGCGCCTTTGCCCGTGTCTCCAAAGTGGCGCGTGCGATCATCGACGGCTCCGCGCCCAAGCTGACGGATGGCGCGACCCACTACCACACGACCGCCGTGAACCCCAACTGGGCACGGGTCTATACCAAGACCGCGCGGATCGGTCAGCATCTCTTTTACCGCCACACGTGGAAAACCGCCTCGAACTAAGAGTTCGGGTTCGGATGTGCCTTCGGGTGCTGGCCTGCCGTCGGTGGGCCTGCTAAATGTGCATCGAAGCGCCCCCGACGGGGCCCGATACCCTGATCCGATAGGCGCTGCCGATGTCCGACGACGAAATTCGACTTGCCTTTGCCCACCCTTCTGAGCGGGCAGAGACGATGGCCGGCCCTGAGCCGCGCGACCGTATTTCCCTGCGCGATCATATCGTTGAGGTAGAGATCGGCGCCTTTCAGGCCGAGCGGGATGTCACGCAACGGGTCTGTTTCAACGTGGTGGTCGAGGTGGCGCCCCTGACGGGCGTGGTGGATGACGATGTGGACCGCATCCTGTCCTATGACCGCGTGACCGAGGCCATCGCCGCCGAGCTTGCCGCCGAGCGGCTCAACCTCTTGGAAACGCTGGCCGAACGGGTGGCGGACCGTATCTTGATCGAACCGCAGGCGATGCGGGTTTTCGTGCGGATCGAAAAGCTTGACCGTGGCCCCGGTGCGCTTGGGGTTGAGATCGTGCGGGCGCGGGAGGGCGCTGCCATAGCGCAGGACGCCGCCCAAGAGGCACCGCAGCCGCGCGTGGTCTACCTGTCAAATGCCGCCATTGCCTCTGACCGTTTGACCGGATGGCTCGACCAATTGGAAGCCTCCGCCCAGCCCGTGATCCTTTGCGTTGGCCCCGCTGACATCGCGGCCCCACGGGCCGGAGATGAAAAAGCACAACGCCACATCGACCTTTTGGCGATCGAACAGAACGCTTGGGTGCTCTGGGCGCGCGATCCCCGCTGCGCGGTGGTGGGCAGCCGGACAGAGTTGGACTGGGCCATGAAGAACGGCCAGATCAGCATTTGGGCGCCCGCGCGTATCGTGCTCGATGCGGTGGACGGCCCCGCCGCCCCGCCAAGCGCGGCACCGGCCTTGGCCGCGTGGTTCGCAGAGACCTCTGCCGCCAGCGAGTTGGTGTTGATCGGCGCCGACCGGCCCGAGGGCGCGGCACTTCCGGTGCGGGTGCTTGATGTCGACACTGCGGAGATTGCCTGATGACCTCTTACCACCGTCCCCTGGTTCAGGCCGGTCCCGCGCGGCCCGAAGGCGCGCTGACGCTCGCGGGCGGCTGGGGCTGGTTTACCCATGTTGAGGTGTTGTCGCGGGGGCAGGCGCCGCATGTGATCACGGCAGACGCGCTCCCCGCTACGGCGCGGGCGGCGTTGACCGCGCCACGCCCGGCCATCGCAGGGCTGACTTTCGACCGCCCCCGCGTGATGGGGATTCTCAATGCCACGCCGGACAGTTTCTCAGATGGCGGTCGTCATGCCGATCCGCAGATCGCGGTCGCTGCGGGGGCGGCGATGCGGGCGGCGGGGGTCGACATGCTCGATATCGGCGGCGAATCGACCCGTCCGGGGGCCGAAACGGTGCCCGAGGACGAAGAGATCGCGCGCGTTCGGCCCGTAATCGAAGGGCTGCGCGCTGCTGGACCCGGAGCGATCAGCATCGACACCCGCAAGGCCGCCGTGGCCGAAGCCGCGGTCGCGGCGGGGGCGGATTTGGTCAATGACGTGGCCGGGCTGACCTTTGACCCGGCGCTCGCGCCCTTTTGCGCGGCGCGGAACCTGCCGGTCTGCGTGATGCATGCCCAAGGCGACCCGGCCACGATGCAACGTGACCCGCAGTATGAAAACGTCCTGCTCGACGTCTATGACTATCTGGCGGGGCGGATCACCGCGTTGGAGGCCGAGGGCATCGCGCGGCACAACATCATCGCCGATCCGGGCATCGGCTTTGGCAAGACGCTTGAGCACAACCTCACGCTGCTTGCAAATCTCAGCCTGTTCCACAGCCTCGGCGTGCCGATCTTGCTGGGCGCATCGCGCAAACGCTTCATCGGCACCATAGGCGGCGGCGCGGCTGGGGAAGATCGCGCACCGGGGTCCATCGCGGTCGCGCTGGCGGCGCTGAGCCACGGTGTCCAAGTCTTGCGCGTCCACGACGTGGCGCAGACCATCCAATCTATTTCACTTTACCGCGCGGCACTGACAGGAAAACAGCTATGACAAAACTTTTTGGTACTGATGGCGTGCGCGGCACCGCCAATATTCACCCCATGACCGCCGAAATGGCGCTGCGCATCGGTGCCGCCGTGGGGCGCTATTTCCGGCGTGAGAAAGACACCGTGCACCGTGTGGTCATCGGCAAGGACACACGGCTGTCGGGCTATATGTTCGAAAACGCGCTGACGGCGGGCCTCACCAGCACGGGAATGAACGTCCTGTTGCTCGGGCCGGTGCCGACGCCTGCGGTAGGCCTGCTGACGCGGTCGATGCGGGCTGATCTAGGAGTCATGATCTCGGCCAGTCACAATCCGGCCAGCGACAATGGCATCAAATTCTTTGGGCCGGATGGCTTCAAACTCTCCGATCAGGTCGAACAGGAAATCGAAGCGCTGGTCGCGGAAGGGGTCGCGCCCTCGGAGCCGGATCAGATCGGCCGGGCCAAGCGGATCGACGACAGCCGCTATCGCTATATCGAACGGGTCAAATCCTCTTTCCCGCGGCAGATGCGTCTTGATGGGCTGAAAGTTGTGATCGACTGCGCCCATGGCGCGGCCTACCACGTGGCGCCCATGGCGCTGTGGGAATTGGGTGCGACCGTGATCCCCGTGGGCGTGGCCCCCAATGGGTTCAACATCAACGATGGCTGCGGTTCGACCCAGCCACAATCCGCGGCAGAGGCCGTGGTGGCGAATGGCGCCGATGTGGGCATCTGCCTTGATGGCGATGCAGACCGGGTGATCTTGATCGATCAGAATGGCCGTATCGGGGACGGCGACCAGTTCATGGCGCTGATGGCCGCCCGTTGGGCCGAGGAAGAGCGGCTTGCAGGGAAGGCGCTTGTGGCCACGGTGATGAGCAACCTTGGGCTGGAGCGTTTCCTCGACGACCGCGGTCTGCGGTTGGAGCGCACGAGCGTGGGCGACCGCTATGTGGTGGAACGGATGCGCGAAGGGGGGTTCAACCTCGGCGGGGAGCAGTCGGGTCATATCGTGATGACCGACCACGCGACCACGGGCGACGGACTTATGGCCGGGATGCAGTTTCTGGCTGAGATGGTCCGCTCGGGCAAACCTGCCTCGGAGCTGCTGTACCAATTCGACCCGGTGCCGCAACTGCTGAAAAACGTCCGGTTCTCCGCCGGGCAAACCCCGTTGGAAGAGGCGCAGGTCAAAGCCGCCATCGCGCAGGCCGAGGCCGATCTGGCGCAGGGCGGGCGGTTGTTGATCCGCAAATCGGGCACCGAGCCGCTGGTCCGTGTCATGGCCGAACATGAAGACGCGGCACTGATGGAACGTGCCGTGGACAGCGTGGTTGACGCGGTGAATGCGGCGGTGGGCGGCTAGGCTGTCCTATCCGCGCTGGAACAGCCGTTTCAGCGCGCCGTATTGACTGAGCCCGACCCCCGCAAGGATCAGCGCCATCGCATAGAGCAGCGACATCGGCAGCGGCTCTGACAAGACCAGCGCCCCCAAGAGGACCGACCAGACCGGCACTTGGTAATTGACCAAGGACATAAAGACCGGCCCGGCGGTGCGCACCACATAGACCCGCAAAAAGGCCGCGCCTGCGGTGGGAATCAGCCCGAGAAAGGCCAAGACGGCCACGATCTTGGGGCCGGGCAGGGGCGGCGGGCCTTCGCTGAGAAAAGCGGCAGGCAACATGATGCCTGCACCGATCAGCATAAGGATCGTGGCCAGGCCGATCGGGTCTACCGACGGCAAGCGGCGCATGAGGATCGAGCTGATGGCATAGCACGATGCCGCGCCGACGCAGGCGATACGGCCCGCAGTCTCCATCGCGGCACCCGTGCTTTCAAATGCCTGCCCGCCGATCAATACCACTACGCCGATAAAGCCAATGACAAAACCGCCAACCTTGCGCGGGGTCATACGCTCTCCCGGCAGTAGGAAATGCGCCAAGGGCAGGACGATCAGCGCGACCGAGGCCATGGTCACCCCGGCAAAGCCAGAGGTCACATATTGCTGCCCCCATGCCAGCAGTGAAAACGGCAGGGCCGAACTGATAATGCCGATGGTGGTCAGTGTCGCGATCACGCCCCGCGTTGGGCGGTCGGCGAATAGCGCGAAACCGCGCCCGGCCCATAGCGCCAGCATCACCACCGAGGCAAACCCGATCCGAGAGGCGGCAAGCCAAAAGGGCGTAATGCCCGTAAGCGCAATTTCGATGGCCAGAAAGGTGCCGCCCCAGACAAAGCCCAGAATGGCGATCAGCAGCCAGCTGGTGCGGGTGATCTGAGGCGTGGTGTTCATCGGGGCTCCGGCGTGAAGGCAAAAACCCCGGCGCAAGGCCGGGGTCGATGTCGTCTTGTTTGTAGGTGGAGATGGCTCAGTTCTTGGCCTTGTCCACCATCTTGCCTGCGGAAATCCACGGCATCATCTCACGCAGTTTCGCGCCGACCTGTTCGATGCGGTGCTCGTCGTTGATGCGACGTGTGGCTTTGAACGAAGGCTGGCCGACTGCGTTTTCCTGCATGAAGTCACGCACGAATTTGCCGTTCTGGATGTCCGTCAGCACGTCTTTCATGCGCTTCTTGGTCTCGTCGTAAGGCAGGATGCGCGGGCCGGAGACATACTCGCCATATTCCGCGGTGTTCGAGATCGAGTAGTTCATGTTGGCGATGCCGCCTTCATAGATCAGGTCGACGATCAGCTTCACTTCGTGCAGGCATTCGAAATAGGCCATCTCGGGAGCATAGCCCGCTTCGACCAGCGTCTCAAAGCCCATGCGGATCAGTTCGACCAAGCCACCGCAGAGCACGGCCTGTTCGCCAAAGAGGTCGGTTTCGCATTCTTCACGGAAGTTGGTCTCAATGATGCCCGAACGGCCGCCACCGATGGCAGAGCAATAGGACAGACCGATTTCCAGCGCCTTGCCGGATGCGTCTTTGTCGACGGCCACAAGGCAGGGCACGCCGCCGCCCTTGGTGTATTCGCCGCGCACGGTATGGCCGGGGCCTTTGGGCGCCATCATGATCACGTCGACGCCTTCTTTCGGCTCGATCAGGCCGAAGTGGACGTTCAGACCATGGGCGAATGCGATGGCGGCACCTTCGCGGATGTTGTCATGCACGTATTTCTTATAGGTCTCGGCCTGCAGTTCATCGGGCATTGTGAACATGATCAGGTCGGCCCAAGCAGCCGCTTCGGCGATGCCCATGACCTTGAGGCCTTCGCCTTCGGCCTTGGCGGCGGAGGCAGAGCCTTCGCGCAGGGCGACGACGAGGTTCTTGGCACCGGAATCGCGCAGGTTCAGGGCGTGGGCGTGGCCTTGGGAACCGTAGCCGAGGATGGCTACTTTTTTGTCCTTGATGAGGTTCACGTCGCAATCGCGGTCGTAGTAAACGCGCATGATCTTGTCCTTTGGTTGATCTCTATCTGCGGTTCACCATAGCGATGTTGTGTCTAGTGGCCATTGTCATCGCAGAGGTATTTGTGAAAGAATGAAGATAGTTATTCGTGGTTTCACTGGAAAACGGAAAATTCATGCTTGATGATCTGGATCGCCGTATTCTGCGCTATTGGCAAGCGGAGCCGAGTCTCAGCCCCGGCGAGTTGGCGGAGCGCTGCAATATCACCTCTGGCAAGGCCGCGCGGCGGATTGCGCGTCTGCAGGATCAGGGGATCGTGCAGGGCAGCGGTGTGGTGATCGATTGGGCCGCACTGGGCTATGCGTTGGAAGTGTCCTTGCGGGTGACACTGGACAAGACGCAGGCCAATGCCTTCGACATCTTTCTGGCAGAGGCGCGGCAGGTGCCTGAGGTGATCGAGCTTCAGACGTTTTTGGGCCGGGTCGATCTGCGGCTGTCGATTATTGCGCGGGACATGGCACATTATCAGCAAATCTACCGTAGCCGTATCCTGACCCTGCCGCATATCGCCGAGATTGAGGCGCTGATGCACGTGGCGCGGATTAAGACGCAAGAGGGGCTGCCGTTGTGATTGAGCTTGATGAGATTGACCGGTCGCTGCTGCGCGCATTGGCACGGGATGCCACGCAGAGTGCTAGTGCATTGGGGCGGCGGTTGGGTCTGTCGCAGCCTGCGACATGGCGGCGCATCAGGCGCTTGGAAGAGGGCGGCGCGATTTCGGGTCGGCGGTTGCGGTTGAATGCCGAGGCTTTGGGATTTGGCGTGACCGTTTTTCTGGGCATCAAACTGGCCACGCGGGGCCGGGTGAGTTTGGAGGATTTCGAGCGGGCGGTTTCGGCCATTCCCGAGGTGCAGACGGTGGAGCATGTCTTGGGACTTTTCGACTACCGTCTGCGGGTCGTGGCGCGGGACCTGCCTGACTTCGAGCGTGTGCTGAGGCGGCGGGTCATGACCCTGCCCGGCGCGGGAGAGGTGGAGGCCAATGTGCTTTTGAGCGAGGAGCGTTTGCCAGGGCCGCTTTAGCCGTGAATTGCCTTTTGCGGCGGCGGGCCATATGCCTTTGATCGAAAGATGGAGGAAGAACGATGGCATTGCTCGACACGGTAGACCCAACAGGGCTTGATGAATTCAGCGTGGTCTTTACCGACCGTTCGCTCAACCACATGTCAGCAGAGTTTCAGCAGGTCATGCGCGACCTCTCGGGCTGGCTGGGCGAAGTGTACAACGCCGACGCTGTGGCTCTGGTGCCCGGCGGCGGTACCTATGCGATGGAGGCCGTGGCCCGGCAATTCGCGCGGGGTCAAGACGTGTTGGTGGTGCGTAACGGGTGGTTTTCCTACCGTTGGAGCCAGCTCATTGAGAGCGCCGATCTGACCAAGAGTGCCGAGGTGATGAAGGCCCGGATGCAGGGCAACACCAGCCCCGCGCCCTTTGCGCCCGCGCCGATTGAAGAGGTCACTGCCGCGATCCGCGAGCAGAAGCCGCAGGTCGTGTTTGCCCCGCATGTGGAGACCAGCTCGGGCATGATCCTGCCGGATGACTACATCAAAGAACTGGCTGCGGCGGCGCATGAAGTCGGCGCGCTGATGGTACTTGATTGCATCGCCTCGGGCTGTGTCTGGGTGGATATGAAGGCGCTTGGGGTCGATGTGCTGATCTCGGCCCCGCAGAAAGGGTGGAGCGCCTCGCCTTCCGCTGGGCTGGTGATGATGTCCGCGCGGGCAGAGGCGCGGTTGAATGAGACCACGTCGGACAGTTTCGCCATCGATCTGCGCAAGTGGCGCGACATCATGAAAGCCTATGAGGCGGGGGGGCATGCCTATCATGCGACCATGCCGACGGATGCGCTGCGGCTGTTCCGTGATACAGTGAAAGAGACCCGCGATTATGGGTTCGACCGGTTGAAAGAAGCGCAGTGGCGTTTGGGGGAAGCGGTGCGGCAGGCGCTGGCCGCACGGGGGGTGATTTCGGTTTCTGCTGACGGGTTTGCCGCGCCGGGCGTGGTGGTCGGCTACACCGCCGATCCGGATGTGCAAAACGGCAAGGCCTTTGCCGCTCATGGCATGCAGATTGCAGCGGGCGTGCCGTTGCAGGTGGGAGAGCCGGATGATTTCCGCACCTTCCGTCTTGGGCTATTCGGGCTGGATAAGCTTTATGACGTTGACGCCACCGTGGCACGGTTGACGGCTGTGCTCGACGAGGTTTTGTAAAACAGGCTGCGCCGCGCGTTAGCGGCGCAGGCCCAGCCCCATTTGCATCAGCATCTTGCGCACTTGGGGCAGGGCGTAGAGCGCATTAAGCGCTGCCGCCCGCGCATCGCGGGCCAGTGGGCTGCTGGCTTGGCTGGCCCGGTTCAGCAGGTCAATGCCCCGGACGCGCAGGCTGATGTCTGCGTGGCGGGCCTTGTGGTAGGCTTCTAGCATCTCGGCATCGCCGAGCGATTCGGGCGATTTGCGGGCCAGATCCAACAACGTCGCCAGATCGGTTAGCGACATGTTCAGCCCCTGCGCGCCGATGGGGGGCAGCACATGGGCGGCCTCAGCCACCAATGCCACCCGTTCGGCGGAGAGGCGCTTGGCCTCTTGGCTGATGATCGGCCAAAGCGCGCGGTGGCTGGTGAGGGTCAGCGGCCCGAAGAGGTTGGCTGAGCGTGCCGTTGCCTCGGCCTCAAATGCGGCGGTATCCAGCGTGGCGCGGGCTTGGGTCGCGGGACCGTCGTCCATCCACACCACGGCAGAGCAGGGCATGCCATCGCGGTCAGGCAGCGGGACGAGGGTGAAGGGGCCGCCGGAGCGGTGCACTTCGGTCGAAACATTCTCATGCGGGATGGGGTGCGTCACGCAAAAGGCCAGGGCCTTTTGGCCATAGCGGCGGGTGGTGACCTCAATCCCGGCGGCATCGCGCATTGGGCTGTTTCGCCCATCGGCGGCGATCACCAGTCGCGTTTTGATGCGGCTGCCATCGCTGAGACCGACACGGGCCTCGGAGCTGCGGGTGAAGAGCGTGGTGGTGCCGGTGCCGGGGCGAAAATCGACATTGGGCAGCTCGTTTAGGCGGGTGAGCAGTTCACGGCGCAGCAGCCAATTTGGGAAGTTCCAGCCGAAGGGCATGTCTGAGATATCGGCGGCGTCGAACTCGCGGGTGACGCGGGGGCTCGGGTCATCGCCCCCCGCATCGAGGATTCTCATGATCTGCAGAGGGGCGGCATGGGGGGCGAGGCGGTCCCATAGTCCGGCGTCTTCCAAGAGCAGACGGGCTGGTTGCAGCAGCGCGGTGGAGCGCATGTCGGCCCCTTGGGCGGAGCCATCGGTGACGGGTGGTGTGGGATC
>NZ_LWER01000377.1:0-332 GCF_001634775.1 Sulfitobacter sp. HI0027 | reverse complement strand
CGACGACGGTAGCCTGCAAAGGGTTGCTCTTCGGCGGTGGCAGCACTGCCGCGCGTGCTGTTGTCGGCGGCGGTCATCGCGGCGACTTCGGGCAGAGGCGTGGGCTGCTGCACATAGGCGGCTGTGACGTCTGGAAATGGGGGGAGCGTCGAGGCGCAAGCCCCAAGGGTCAGGTGTTGATTGTCACTGAGAACTGACCCGGTATTTTCACCGAGATTTGACCCACCCTCAGTTATGCGTCGTGGTCTATGATGCGGTCAATGTTTTGGCCTCCTTTGCAGTTTTCTTTGCTGCCTCAGAACTGACCTTGAAGCGGTAGCTGTCGTTTCCGG
>NZ_LWER01000376.1:0-212 GCF_001634775.1 Sulfitobacter sp. HI0027 | reverse complement strand
CGATGCACCATGGGTCTGTGACAGCAGCTTGGGCGTCGTATAGCCTTCTTCGAAGGCGACGGCGTCTTCGGCGGTGAAGTAGGCCTGATCTACCTTAGTGATCGGGTTCTTGACGATCGTTATCTGAACATGCCCCTCGTCGATCATGCGTTTGAGGATCGAGAGCTGCCCGATGCCAACGGCCTTCGCGAAGTTTTCGATGCTCTGTGCGT
>NZ_LWER01000375.1:0-234 GCF_001634775.1 Sulfitobacter sp. HI0027 | reverse complement strand
CATGCAGGCTATCGACGCCCTGAATGGTGATGCTCGGTGTGCCGTCACCTTCAATCTGCGCGCCCATGGCCCGCAGGCAGTCTGCCAGATCGACGATCTCAGGCTCCCGCGCGGCGTTGTTGATAACGGTGGTCCCCTTGGCCAGCGTCGCGGCCATCAGGATATTCCCGGTCGCCCCCACAGAGGCAAAGGGGAAATCGATCACGGCGCCCTTGAGTTTGCCTCCCTCGGCCT
>NZ_LWER01000374.1:0-270 GCF_001634775.1 Sulfitobacter sp. HI0027 | reverse complement strand
GCATTTTCTCGGGCGAATGCGCTTGACGGCCCGCGCCCCTTGGCCTATTCCGCCCACATCGCGCGGTTGTAGCTCAGTTGGTTAGAGTACCGGCCTGTCACGCCGGGGGTCGCGGGTTCGAGCCCCGTCAACCGCGCCACTTTATCCCCTTCGTTATAGTAGACATACACTGCGGCCAAAGCGGTCGCACGGATGGCGCGCGCCGTAGGTTCGCATCGCCCAAGGCGGCATATTGGCGACCGCTTTGGCCGCAGTGTATGTCTACTATAA
>NZ_LWER01000373.1:0-25318 GCF_001634775.1 Sulfitobacter sp. HI0027 | reverse complement strand
AGTAAGCTCTATGAGCGCACCAGTGTGATCATCACCACCAACCTTAGCTTCTCAGAATGGGCGCAGGTCTTCGGGGATGCAAAGATGACCACCGCTCTCTTGGATCGGCTTACCCACCGCTGCCACATCCTCGAAACCGGAAACGACAGCTACCGCTTCAAGGTCAGTTCTGAGGCAGCAAAGAAAACTGCAAAGGAGGCCAAAACATTGACCGCATCATAGACCACGACGCATAACTGAGGGTGGGTCAAATCTCGGTGAAAATACCGGGTCAGTTCTCAGTGACAATCAACAAGCACAAGAGACAGGCGGCGCGGCATGGGCACACGCAGCACAAGCTCACTGACCAGCCAGCCATAGCCTGCAATCCGACCCGGGCCAGGAAGCTTACGTCCGTAGAAATTCATCACCGCACCTCGAAAATATTCACTATTAACGCTAATGATTAGATTTTCCTCACTCGCCTGACAAGATCACCCTTGTCGAAAACCTTCACCGTCTGACGATTTTACTCACCATTTGCGCTGCGACTTCGGATTTCCTCACTCCTTCCGCCGCCAGACGGTCGCAGGCGTATACGCTCCGGTCGCCCGATCAAACGGGTGGGCCAACCTCTTGAGACATATGGTTCATGATGCCGGGATCGACTTGAGTTCGGGCCCTACACGCGTCCAACGCTGCACGAAGAACCGCGTTGGCATAGATTATTGTAATCAAGGCAGTCAGGGGTCGAAACCATAAGATAACTTTATGGCATTGCTTCCCGTCAAAAGCTTTCCGCGATAAGGCTAATGTCTCGGCTCAGCATTGTCGCACAAACTGGTGCACAATTGTTGTTTTGATCGAAATTCGATTGACACCATATTATTAAATCCCCATAATTATAAATACATATCAATACCTTACCTCAGAATCCTACCATCCCAGCCAACACACTCCCCCGATAGCCATCACCGACTACCGCACAGAGCCTGCCCTACGACATCACGTCGCAGACCAAAGCGCCCTATAGCGTTGCGGCGTCAGCCGCGGTATCAGCGCGCATGTCCGCCGTTTCGCGCATATCCTCGCTTCGGGTCAGCCTGACTCTCTTGCTGGTGCTGGCCCTTGCTAGCTTGCCCTTCGCACATCGTGCGACCGCGCAGGTACAGCAAGACCCGGCCTTTATCGCCTTTATCCAAGCGGGCGGCACGCTGAGCGATCTTTGCGACGGCCCGCTCGAAGGGCAGAACCATGCAGCCTTGGATTGCGAAGCCTGCCGGATCGTCAATGCGTTGATCTTGCCGACCCCGGCAGATGTCTTGCTCCCGGGCGGGAGGCTGCGTTTTGCCACGCCGCGCGTGGCCCGTGCCCTCGGCGCACCGCGCAGCCCTGCAGGGGCGCCCCCGCCTGTCCGGGGGCCGCCATTCGTCTGAGCCATCGCTTCTTTCGCAATACTCAGACAATGGACCACGACAATGAAATCTTTCTATACCGCAGCCTTGGCTGCCCTACTTGCCCTGCCCTCCGCCGCGCATGAGTACACCGCCGGTGCTTTGACCGTCGATCATCCGATGGCCTTTGAAACCCCGAAAACCGCCCGCGTCGGCGGCGGCTATCTGACGATCACCAATGGCGGAGACAGCGCAGACCGCCTCGTCAGCATCAGCGCCGAGGGCTTCGACGAAGTCTCTCTCCATGAGACGACCACCGATGATATGGGCGTCGCGCGCATGTCGCATATCGACGGCCTCGATCTGCCCGCAGGTGAGAGGGTGACGCTTAAGCCCGGAGGGCTGCATATCATGTTCATGGGCCTCGACGGTGACCCTTTCGAGGAAGGCGAGAAAATCCCCGCCACCTTGACCTTTGAAAAGGCCGGGACCTTGGAGGTGATATTCAACGTCGAAAGCCGCCGCGGGCATGATGCGGGCGCCATGGATCACGGCGCGCACGCGCAAAAACACTAACCCCAAGACAGCAGCAGGATGCGCCGCAAGGCGTTGACCGGCCCGCTTCGACACCTCTGCCTTTGGGCGGTGGTGGTGTTGTTTGGGGCGTTCTCGGCGCTTGCGCCCGGAACCATGCCAGAGCGTAAACAGGGCGCGCTGACCATGGTGCTGCTGGATTGCGGCTGCTGCGACGTGTGCCGTTGCTGAAACGCATGGTTTCGCAAAATGCCGCCCGCCCCTTCGCGGGGGCGGGCACCGCTTGGCCCTCAGGCCGTGTGCTGTTTGATCAGCTCATTATAAAGCGCCTGAATGCGTTTGGTGACGGGCCGTTCTCCGCTGCCGATGGTCTTGCCGTCAATCTCTGCCACCGGCGTCTGCGCACCAAAGGTGCCAGTGAGAAAGGCCTCATCCGCGCCATAAGCCTCGTAGAGCGAGAAGTTCTTCTCCCGCATCGGGATGCCGTTTTCATGGCACAGGTCGATCACCTTCTGCCGCGTCACCCCGTTCATGCAGTAATCCCCGGTCGAAGTCCAAACCTCGCCCCGGCGCACGATGAAGAAGTTGCAGGCGTTGGTGGTGTTCACAAAACCATGCGGGTCAAGCATCAGCGCCTCATCCGCGCCCGCTTCCTCGGCCTGAAGGCAGGCGATGATGCAGTTCAGCTTTGAGTGGCTGTTGAGCTTGGGGTCTTGGCTATGTGGCAGCCCGCGCACCTGCGGGACGCTCGCCAGACGAATGCCCGCCGATTGCAGGCGATCCACGGGTTTGGAATGCTCCATGATGATCACCAGCGTCGGCCCGGTGGTGCTGAGCGAGGGGTGCTGGAAGGGTTTATCCTTAATCCCGCGGGTCAGCATTAGGCGGCAGTGCACGTCACTGTGCATATCGTTCGCCTCTGCCGTGCGGCGCAGCGCCTCGGCGATGCCGTCTTTGTCCAGGCCCACGTCGAGCGAGATCGCTTTGCAGGAGTTGAAGAAGCGGTCCATATGCTCATCGAAGAAGGCCCATGTCCCGTTGTACAGGCGCATGCCTTCCCAGATGCCGTCGCCCAGCATGAAGCCCGCGTCGTAGACCGAGACCTTGGCTTCGTCGCGGTGCACGATGTC
This sequence comes from Sulfitobacter sp. HI0027, assembly GCF_001634775.1. Taxonomy (NCBI): domain Bacteria; kingdom Pseudomonadati; phylum Pseudomonadota; class Alphaproteobacteria; order Rhodobacterales; family Roseobacteraceae; genus Sulfitobacter; species Sulfitobacter sp. HI0027. The sequence goes on along the minus strand of NZ_LWER01000373.1, from coordinate 22,281 downwards.
GCCGTTGACGTAGATCTTGATGTCGCGGTTGCGAACGTCTTCGTCGGCGGCGTGGGTGGTGGTGTGTTCGGTCATGGTGGGGATCCGTTGGTGAGGGCGGTTGCAGCATTGATAGCAAAGCCGTTCAGGACTACCACCCCAGCCCGGAATCAAGCCGCAGGCGCCGGGCCATCGCCTGCCCGCCCGTCACGCCGGAGGCGTGCCAGCCTATATTGGCGCACCTTTGGTGCGACCGGGTAGGCGATTTGGTGAGGCTGGGCGTGCCCTCGCGGACCGCACATTAAAACCGAGAAATAAAGTGGGACCAATTTACGTCAGATCGCCGACCCGCGGGCAGGCGCTGGCCCTCAGACCCGCCAGCTCAGCACGCGCCGTTCCACGAAGGCCACCACCGAAGACACCGCAACGCCTAGCAGCGACAGGATCACCACACCCGCAAACAAGCGCTCCAGATCATACAGACTCCCCGCCTGCAAAATATACGCCCCGATCCCATATTCCGCGCCCAGCATCTCAGCCGCCACCAACAAAATAATCGCGATGGTCAGCGAAATCCGCAGCCCCGACAGGATCCCCGGCATCGCGCCGGGCACCACGATTTTCGAGACAATCGACCACCAACCGAGGCCGAAACTCTGCCCCATGCGGATCAACACCCGGTCCACATTGTCGACCGCCGCATAGGTGGCGACAACGGTGGGCGTGAAAGTGCCAAAGGCGATGAGCGCGTATTTACTCGCCTCATCAATGCCAAACCAAATCACAAACAGCGGCAGCAGCGCGATCTTGGGAATGGGGAAAATCGCTGCCACCAGCGGCACCAGACCCGCGCGGGCCAAGGAGAACAGCCCGATCAGCACCCCAATCCCGATGCCCAGCGAGGCGCCGATCAGCGCGCCTACGGCCAGCCGGGTCAGCGAGGGGCCGAGGTGTTTGAACAACATCCCCGACTGGTAAAGCTCTTGAAACGTTAGCAACACATCGCTGGGCCGAGGCAACGTCAGGGCCGAGATAAAGCCGCTGCGCGTGCCCCATTCCGCCAGCAGGATCAGCACAACGAAGACTGCAAGCCCCACGCCGCGCCGCGTGCCGGGCTGGAAGCCACCGCCGCGAAAGGTTACTTCGCGGGCATTCACATCCGTCGTTTCAGCCATCGATCAACTCCGCATCCGCCGCCGCGGCCTCATCGCGCATCAGCCCCCATAGGTGCTGTTGCTGCGCCTCCAACGCCGGGTCGCCATGGCGACGCTCGGCCAGCGGCATGTCTAGGTTCACCACCTCGCGCAATTCACCCGGACGGCGCGAGAGCACGACGATCTTATGCCCCAACCGCACCGCTTCAGCGAGGTTGTGGGTCACATAGACCGCCGTGAACGGCTGCCGCGTCCAGAGCGCCACAAGGTCGTCCATCAAAAGCTCGCGGGTCTGGCTGTCGAGCGCGCTCAGCGGCTCGTCCATCAGCATCACCGCCGGATTCACCGCCAGCGCACGGGCAATCGCCACGCGCTGTTTCATGCCGCCCGAAAGCTGTTTGGGCAGCGCATCGGCGAAATCGGTCAATTTGGTCCGCGCCAGCACATCGGCGATGATCGCCTCACGCTGCGCCTTACCCAGCCCGTGATCCTCAAGCACCAGCGCCACATTGCCGCGCACCGTGCGCCACGGCAGCAGCGCGAAATCCTGAAAGATATAGGTCAGTGGGTTCAAACAGCCCTCAGGCGCATCGCCCATTTGCAGCACGCGGCCTTCGCTGGGCCGCTCCAACCCACCGAGCATGCGCAGCAGGGTGGATTTGCCACAGCCGGAGGGGCCAACGATGCAAACGATCTGGCCAGAGGGAATATCGAGCGTGATGTCACGCAGCACTTGGGTATCGCCATAATAATGGCTGACGGAGGAAAGCTTGAGGTCCATGCCGCCCTTTTCCGGCAAAAACGCCCCGCGCGCAATGTGCGATCCGCGTCCCGGCGCAACCGCCCTGCGCCGGTGGCGCGCTTAGGGCTGCTCACCCTCTTTACGGCTCAGGCCGTCCACCGCGATCCCGGCGGTAAAACCATGCACCAAGGTCGACACGAGGATCGCAAAACCCACCATCGCCCAAAGCGGCTCTTCGTCCAGAAACTCCACCTTCCCCGCCGCATAGGCAAGGTAGTAGATCGACCCGATCCCCCGGATGCCATAAAGCGCCACAACCCAGCGGGGGCGCGTCTCTAGCGAGGTTCCCAAAAGCGACAGCCACCCGGCCAAGGGGCGCACGACAAAGATCAGCGCCAGCACGATCACCGCACCGGCGAGGGTCAGATCGCTCAGCAAGGCGGGCAACACCGCGCCAATCGCCACCAGCAAAAGCGCCGTCAGCGCGTGTTCAACGGCGGCGGTGAAATCATGCAAACGACGGTGGAATTCGTGGTCCGCCTCAACCCGCCGGATCACCAGACCGGCCACCGCCACGGCGATGAAACCATAGCCTTCGACTAATTCCGTGGTGCCATAGCACAAGAGCACCCCGGCCAAAGCCACCACGCCCGAAGATGTCTCGGCCAGAACCGCCTTGCGCGGCACGGCGAACAACACCTGCCCCAAGGCCCAACCGCCCGCAGCACCCATCGCGGTGCCGACAGCGATGCGCCAAAAGACATCGCGCGCCAGCCACTCCACGCCCCAAGTCGCCGGGGCCAAGCCTTCGGCCGCGACCAGAATACCAAGGTAGACGAAGGGAAAGGCCAAACCATCGTTCAGCGCCGCCTCTGTGGTCAGGGCAAAACGCACCGGATGCTCGCCCCCTTCCTGCGGCGGGCCGACCTGCACGTCAGCGGCCAAAACTGGATCGGTGGGTGCCATCACCGCGCCCAGCAAAATCGCCCCGGCTGCGGTCATCCCGGCAAAGGCCCAGCCCATCACGGCGACCGACAGGATCGTCAGCGGCATGGTCAGCGCCAACAACCGCGCCGTTGGCCCCCAACGGGACCAATCGGACAGCCTGTCGATCCGCAGCCCCGTCGCGAAGAGCGCGACGATCACGCAAAGCTCCGACACGATTTCCCATGGAAAGGGGGTGGCGCGCGGGTCGGGGAAACTCGGCACGCCGGGAACAAGGGCGAAAACGCCCATGCCCAACAGGATCAACAGCCCCGAGGCGGCAGGCTCTCGCCGACTGAAAAAGCGGGGCAGCCAATGGGCAAGGATCACCACGGCCCCAACGGCCCCCAAGGCGAAATGATAGCCGTTCAGGGCGAAAAAACTGCCGTCGCTCACTGCATATTCCCGTTTTATGGTCAGGGGCTTGGCCCCGCATCAGCACCAAAGGTATCTTGGTGCGGCTGCATTGCCAGTGATGCCTGCCGGAAATCCCAACCTGCGGGAGCAAAAGGTAAAGGCCCGCCGGAGGGGAACGCGCCTTCACAAAGCAATCATATCACACAATCGACACGCTTAGCTGCCCATCGTCTCGACATAAGAGGTGTCGATCAGCGTCTCCAGCGTGATGTCAGCATCGACCAGCCCTTCGGCCTGGAACCACTCCAACTGGTCGCGCACAGAGGCGACATTGAGCATCGCACCTTCGTTCAACCGCATGGTGCCGTTGATGATCGACGGCGCCGCCTTGTCGCGCGGGCGGTCGGTGTAGACATATTTATGGATCAGATCGACCATCTCATCCACGCCCGCATCGCCGCCATCCTTGGCGATCATCGCGGCGTTGTAATCGGCAACACCCTTGGAATAGCCCGCAAGGAAATTCTTGGTCATCTCCTGCTCATCACTGGCATTCTTGGTCGAGGTAAAGACCGTGGTGACCTGATAATCCGGAAGATAGGTCGCCACATCGCCGATGATATGCACGGCACCCGACCCGGCCAACGGCTTGGCGATATGCGGCACGATCGACCACGCATCGATCTGGCCTGACTTCAGCGCGCCGATCACCGCGCCGACCTTTTGCAGCGGCTTGAACTTCAGCTCAATCCCTTCCGCCTCGGCCATTTTGGAGCCCATGTAGTGGAAGGACGACCCGGCCTGCGTCATGCCAAAGCTTTTGCCATCCAGCATGCCCGGCGCAGTGATGCCCGCCTGGTAGGCCGCATCAGAAACGAGGAACTTCTGCCCGTCGATGCCCTGCTCTTCTTGCAATGCGCCACCGATAACCTTGACCGCGCCCTTTTGCGCCAGCGACACCAAGCCGCCCGAGATCGCGGTGATCGCATAGTCCACATCGCCGCTGGCAATCGCCACGGCCATCGGCTGTGCCGCCTCAAAGAACCGCAGTTCAACGTCCAGCCCGGCCTCTTTGAAATAGTCCCGCTCAAAGCCGACAAAGCTGCCCGCGTGGCTGGTGAAACGCAGCGCGCCCACGGTGATCTTGCGGTTCTGCGCCACCGCCGGGGCCGCCAGCCCCACGGCCGTGGCGGCGCCCAAGGTTGCGATGGCCTGACGGCGGTTGAACAGGGTCATGATCTCACTCCTCCAATTTTGCCGCAGCATGGTCGGCGGCCAGACCGAAAGTCAAGCGAGAGCGCCCGCAGCGGCCACAACCAGGACTGGCATCTCATTTCAAAGCGTGGCATCGATTTGCCATGAAGCTCTTTTCATCCAAGTCCCGCCCTATGCACCTCGGCCCCTTCCCGTTGGAGCGGCTGCGCCGGTTGCATGCCCCGCATGACCAACTGCCGGACGCGCCCCTGCCGGTGCTGCGTTTTGAGCGGCCCGAGACGCCGCAGAGCATCTGCAACGCCATGGCGCCCTTTCAGGCGATGATGGACGTGCTTCGGGATGGGCCGATCAATACGGCGGGGGCGGTGATCCCCGACAGCCCGGTGGAACGCGCCAACCACCTCAAATCTTTCGGTTATTACAACGATGCCTCGATGATGGGCGTCTGCGCCCTTCCGCAAGAGGCTCGGCTGCCCACCCCGCGCCGAAGCGAGGGCACCGCGCAGCTGGCCGATGACCTGCGCAGCCGCCAGACCAAGTCGCTCGCTGCCGGGGTCGATGTCATCATGGCGAACCTGCGCGATGCGGTGGACGCCCCCGAAACCGCGATTGACAGTCACAGCCACGCGCTGGTGATCCTCACCGCCTACCCCCGTGACCCGCGCGCGGGTGAGCCGGGTAGCGATTGGATCATCGACGCCCAAGCCGAGCGCGCCTGCCTACGCGGGACCGAGAACGCCACCGTGCTGGCCGAATACATCCGTCAATTGGGCTTCGCCGCCAAGGTGCATTCCGCCACCACCGCCGATGTGAACCTCGGCCAACTGGCCGTGGCGGCGGGGCTGGCGGTTTGGGAAGACGGTAGGCTGCAAGCGCCGTGGATCGGTCCACGCTTCGGATTGGCCGTGGTGACGACTGACATGGAGCTTGCGCCCGATATGCCGCTCGCTCCGCTCTCCGAACAACCGTGGTCGGTGCTCAAAGGCCCGCATTGGCAGCTGGGCACCCATGGCGGGGTCAGCGCCCGCGATGTCGATCCTTATGCCCGGCGCGACTATGCCGCAGGGCCGCATCCGTTTGAGACGCTGAAACGGGTGGACGAGCCGACCACCTATATCGACGCGCCCAACGTGCCGCGCGTGCCGAAACGCGGCGATCTTTTCGCACGCGGGCAGTTCGGCGACATGGGGCCAAAGGTGCAGAACGCCATGAAAGGCGGGCACCATGTGGTGAAATCCGCCCCCTCCGCCGCGCAGCGCCGCCTGCTGGGCGCGCTGATCTTGCTGCAAGACGGGCCGGTGAACGATGCCGCCCCTGCGATGACAGACAGCGCCCGCAATGCCGCCAACCTCAAGGCGGCAAGCTATTTTCTGGGGTCCGATGCTGCGGGTCTCTCGGCCTGCCCCGATTGGACGTGGTACAGCCATGACGCCACCGGCACCCCGATCACCCCGCCGCATAACCAAGCGCTGAGCCTTATCATCGACCAAGGCTTTGACACGATGGAGGGGTCTTCGGGCGATGATTGGATCGCCGTGTCGCAATCCATGCGGGCCTATCTGCGGTTTTCAATGTTGGGCGGCGTGATGGCGCAGCACCTGCGCAACCTTGGCCATTCCGCCAAAGCGCATACGGTGATGGATGGCGACGTACTGCAACCGCCGCTCTTGCTGCTCGCGGGCTTGGGCGAAGTCTCTCGCATCGGCGAAGTGATCCTCAATCCCTTCCTCGGCCCGCGCCTGAAATCCGGCGTGGTCACCACCACCCTGCCCGTTACCCATGAAAAGCCCATCGACTTTGGCCTGCAAAAGTTCTGCGAAGCCTGCAACAAATGCGCCCGCGAATGCCCCTCGGGGGCGATCACCGCCGGGCCGAAGAAGATGTTCAACGGCTATGAAATCTGGAAATCCGACAGCCAGAAATGCGCCACCTACCGGATCACCAACCAAGGCGGCGCGATGTGCGGACGCTGCATGAAGACCTGCCCGTGGAACCTTGAAGGGCTGTTCGCCGAGGCCCCCTTCCGCTGGGCCGCCTCCAACATCCCCGCCGCCGCACCGCTGCTGGCCAAGCTGGATGACAAGGTCGGCAAGGGCCGTCTGAACCCGGTCAAAAAGTGGTGGTGGGACATCGAGCGCAAACCCTCGGGCCAGTTCGACACGCCTGCCCAGCCGGTGAACGCCCGTGATCTGCAACCCGATCTGGATCTCAAGTTCGAGGACCAAACCCTCTCCGTCTACCCCGCCCCGCTGGCCCCGCACCCATGGCCTTACCCCGATCCGATGAACCGCGAGGCCGGGATTGCCGCCCATGCGGCCCTGCTGAGCGCCGTTGAGCACCGCCGCAAGACTGCAGCGGGCGAGACGGATCATTTGCATCTTTATAAAGTCGGCAGCGGCACCCCCGTGCTTGACCTGCGCATCACCGAAGTTACTCGTCTGAACGCGACCACGGCGCTTTATGACATCGCCCACCCCGAAGGCCACGACCTGCCCGCATGGACCGCGGGCGCGCATCTTGATCTGGTCGTCGCCCCCGAATTCCTGCGCCCCTATTCCCTGCTGGGTGATCCGAGTGACCGCAAACGCTACCGCATCGCCGTGCTCCGCGAGGACGCGGGCCGGGGCGGCTCGGCGCTGCTGCACCGGGTCTTCACCAAAGGGCGGCGCATCTTTGTCGGCAAGCCGGTGAACCATTTTGAACTGGTAGAGGACGCGCCGCATAGCCTGCTCATGGGCGGCGGCATTGGTATCACGCCGATGATCGCCTTTGCCCATCGCCTGCACGCCCTTGGGCGGCCCTTTGACCTGCACTACTCGGCCTCTGACCGCGAAGCCGCCGCCTTTGCCGAAGAACTGGCGCAGGCTCCTTGGGCCGACCGGGTGCACCTGCATATCTCGTCTGAGAGCACCCGCGCCGACCTGCCCGCCATCATGGAACGCAGCGCACCGGGCACCCATGTCTACACCTGCGGAGCCGATGCCTATATGCAATCTGTCATGGCCGCAGCCGAAGCCGCGGGCATCCCCGAAGACGCGCGGCATCTGGAATATTTCTTAACCCCCGAGGTGCCGGACTACGTCAATCACCCCTTCACGCTGAAACTCACCTCAGGCCGCGAGATCGCCGTCTCTGCCGAGGAAACAGCCGCCGACGCGCTGATCGCGGCGGGGGTGCCAGTGGATCTGAAATGCAGCGATGGCATCTGCGGCGTCTGCAAATGCGGCCTGCGCGGCGGCGAAGTCGAACACCGCGACTTCGTGCTCTCCGCTAAACAGCGCGAAGGCGCGATCATCCTCTGCCAATCCCGCGCAGCCCAGCCGGGTGGTGTGCTGGAACTCGACCTCTAACCCCTTTCGCAAAAAGCGCGCAGCCGTTAAGAGGAGCCAACCTGTGCAACAAAGGGCTGCCCCCATGACATTCGACCGTTCGATCAAGATCGCCCCCTCCATCCTCGCCGCCGATTTCGCCAACTTCGGTGCCGAATGCGAAGCCATCGAGGCCCAAGGCGCGGACTGGGTGCATGTGGATGTGATGGACGGGCATTTCGTGCCCAACATCACCTTCGGCCCCGCCATGTGCGCGGCGATCCGGCCCCACATCAAGGGCGTGATGGACGTGCATCTGATGATCGCCCCGGTCGATCCCTATATCGAAGCCTTCGCCAAGGCGGGCGCCGATGTGATCACCGCCCATGTCGAGGCCACCCCCCATATCCACCGCACGCTTCAGGCGATCCGCGGCGCGGGCGCGAAGGCGGGTGTGGCACTCAACCCCGGCACGCCAGCCAGCGCGGTGGCCGAACTGCTCGACATGGTCGACCTCATCTGTGTGATGACCGTGAACCCCGGCTTCGGTGGCCAGAAGTTCATCGACATGACAGCCAAAATCCGCGACCTGCGCGCGATGATCGGCGACCGGCCCGTGCATATTGAGATCGACGGCGGCGTCGACCCCAAGACCGCGCCGCTGGTGGCGCAGGCCGGAGCAGATGTGCTGGTGGCGGGCTCCGCCGTCTTCAAGGGCGGCTCGGTCAGCGACCCCGCGCCCTACGGCGAGAACATCCGCGCGATCCGCGCCGCCGCCGAAGGCACCTACGTCTGATGGAAATGCGGGGCGTCTCTGCGCCCCGCGCTGTTACGCCAGTTGATCGGCGAAAGCCGTCAGCAGCCGGTGTTTCAGGATCTTGCCCGTGGGTGCGGCGGGCAGGTCCGTGGCCACGATGATCTGCGCGGGCCGCTTGTAGCCGGTCAGCCGCTCTTTGACGAAACTGCGCAACTCCTCTGCCGTCACCTCGTCGCCGGGGGCGACCTGCACGAAGGCCAGCACCTCTTCGTCGCCTTCGCGCCGCCGTCCGACCACGGCCGATTGCACCACGCGCGGGTGATCGTTCAACGCGGCCTCAACCTCGGGCGGGTAGACGTTGAAACCGCCGTGAATGATCAATTCCTTGCTGCGCCCGAGGATGTGCAGCCGCCCATTCTCATCCAACTTGCCCAGATCGCCGGTGTGCAACCAGCCCTCGGCGTCGATGGCTTTGTCGGTCTCGGTCGGGTTGCGGTAGTAGCCTTTCATCACATGCGGGCCGCGCACCAGCACTTCGCCTTCGCCCGCGCCATTGCCGCCGGGGGCTTGGTCGTCGATCTTGCATTCGGTGCCCGGCGTGACCGGTCCGACCGAAGTGTCGGGCGAGCCAAGCGCGTTGGTGGTGGCCGATGCGCCCGAGCAGGTCTCGGTCATGCCAAAGCCGTTTTGCAGCGGCAGTTCATAAAACGCCTCGGCTTTGCGTTTCCACGCCGGATCAAGCGGTGCACCGCCCGATGAAACATAGCGCAGCTTGGGGCTTTCGAGTTTGGGCATCCCGCGCTCGCGCGAGTACTGCATCACCAGCGCGTGCATCTGCGGCACAGCGGGAAGGATCGTGACATCCTCGTGGGTTGCGGCATGCAGCTTCGCCGCCGAGAAACGGCTCTCCTGCCGGACCTTCGCGCCAGAACTCACCGCGGCCATCAAGACAGACACCAAACCGAAAACATGAGTCATCGGCAGCACGCCGTAAACCACATCACCCGGCACCATCTGTCGCAGGTCCGCCGAGGCACGCGCGCCAAAGCGCAGGTTAGAATGGGTCAGCATCACCCCCTTGGGATCGCCCGTGGTGCCGGTGGTATAAAGCAGCACCGCCACGTCATGCAGATCGGCATCCGGGCTGCTGGGGAGCGGTGTGGCAAGGTGCAGGCTGCCGAATGCGCCCGAGACCTCACGTGCGTTCAGCCGCGCCGCATGGGCCGCCGCTTCGGGCGAGACATCGCAGGTCAGCAGCACCGCCGCCGGGGTGGCGTGATCGATGATGCGGGTGACTTCGGCTTCGGTCTGGCGGGCATTGACGGGGATCGCCACCGCGTCCAACTCCCACGCGGCATAGAGCGAGGCCACCGCCGCAACACAGTTTTCCACCATCAAAAGCACGCGGTCGCCCGCCTGCACCCCCGCGCTGCGCAACTCAGCGGCCAAGGCCACACGCGCACGGTCCAGATCGTCATAGCTCCACGCGGCGCCGCTGGCGTCACTCAGCGCCGGCGCCTCTGGTCGGGTCGCCAATTGCTCAGCTAGAAAATCCTGTACCCTGGCATTCATGGGTGTCTCCTCCTGCCTATTCGCGACCCCCTCCTCCGGCGGCCGCTGCCCGGCTAAAACCGGGGCTTTCGTTTTTCCAAAAAAGCCGCGATCCCTTCGGCGGCCTCATCCCCGCCAGCCGCGTGGGCCATGGCGTTGCGTTCGGCATCAAGCTGATCGGCCTCTTCGGCCTCATAGGCCTGCGCCACCAACTGCCGGATCGCGCCTTGGGCGGCACGCGGCCCGGCGGCGAGCGTATCGGCCAGCATCAGCGCCTCGTCCAAGGCTTTGCCATTGGCGCAGATGCGGTTGACCGCGCCGAGTTCAGCAAAGCGCATCGCCATGACGGGACGGCCCAGAAGGCACATCTCCATCGACAAGGGCCGCGGCAAAAGCCGCGCCAAAGAAGCCGTCAGACCGGCATCCGGCACCAACCCGGCCTTCACATAGGCGGCAGTGAACTGCGCCTCTTCGCAGGCCACGATCATGTCGCAGGCCAGCGCCAGCGACAGCCCCGCCCCGGCAGCACCACCTTCGATGGCGGCGATAACAGGCACCGGGCAAGCACGCATGGCGCGGACCAGATCGTGCAGCCCATCCACCCGCTCGCGGCGCTCAGCCTCAGTCAGTTTGCGCCGTTCGATCAATACGTTGAGATCTCCCCCCGCGCAGAAAAAGCGCCCCTCAGAAGTGAGGATCACCGCGCGAATGCGCGGGTCTTCGGCCATCCGCATCGCCTCTGCAATCGTTTCATAAAGCTCTGGCGTCAGCGCCCCGCGTTTCTCGGCATTGCCGTTCCAGACGATCAACCTATCGCCGCGGTCTTCGATCCGTGCGCTCATGTTTTCGCCCTTTTGAAAACGCCCGTCGCACGCGACAGCAGCTTGCCATCGACATCATGCAACTGCGCCTCGGCATAGAGTATCTTGAAGCCTCCACCGGTGACACGGCCTGTCGCCACAACCCGCCCCTCGCGCACCGCCAAGATGTAATCGGTGGTCAGGGACAGGGTCAGCATCGGCACGAAGGGCCCGCTCATCGCGCAGTGCCGCGCACAGGCAAAGCCCGTGGCCACATCCAAGAGCAGCGTATGCAACCCACCGTGCAGCACGCCCGAGACGTTCAGGTGCTGTGGGCCAATATCGAGCGTCACGCGGGTGCTGCCATCGGGGTTCGACAGGTCGGGTTGAAACCCGATCAGCTGCTGAACCCCGCTGGTCGGTGCCTCATGCGGCGGATAGTGCAATGAACCGCTCCAGATGATGATCAACGTCGCCAAAGCGGTGGTCCGCCATGGTGATGCGTTTGGCGATATGGGCCAGTTCGTACTCCTGCGTCATGGCGATGCCGCCGTGCATCTGGATCGTGTCTTCGGCCACCAGACGGCCCACGCGGCCCATCAGGTTCTTTGCGGCTGAGACGTGGCGCTCGCGGCTGGCGCGGTCGTCAGCCAGATGGCCTGCGGCAATGATCACGGCAGAGCGGGCCTGTTCGAGGTCAATCAGCAGGTCCGACATGCGGTGCGCCAGCGCTTGGAAGCTACCAATCGGGCGGCCAAACTGCTTGCGCGTACCGAGGTATTCGCGGGTCAGATCGCAGGCGGTTTCCATCGCGCCCAGCGTTTCCGCGCAGAGCGCAGTTGTCGCCACGGCCACACGGGCCTCGATAGCGTCAAACGCCTTGCCAGTCGCGCCCAAGCGGGCGCTTTCGGGCAGGGTCACATCATCCAGTGTAACTTCGGCGGCGCGGCCACCGGCCAGCAGGGCGTAGCCCGTGACGGTGAGCCCTTTGGTATCCGCTGGCACAAGGAACAGCGAAATGCCCGCCTGATCGCCAGCCTCTCCGCTTTCGCGGGCAGAGACGACGAGCATATCGGCAGCCTCGGCATTGGCGACGACGGCTTTGCGACCGTTCAACACGATGTCACCGCCGTTTTGCGACGCGGTGGTGGAGACGCGCTCAAGGTCATAGCGGCTGGTCGGCTCGCCATGGGCAAAGGCCAGTTGCAACGTGCCGCCGATCAGTGCCTCGATATGTTCCTGCTGCGCTTCACTGCCAAGATCGGCAATCAAGCCGCCAGCCAGCACGGCGCTGTCGAGCAGCGGCTCGACCACACCGGCGCGGCCCAGTTCTTCGAACACCACTCCGATGTCGAAACCCGCGCCGCCAAAGCCGCCCTGCTCTTCGGTGAACAGCGCGCCGATGACGCCCAATTCGGCCAGGCCGTTCCAGATATCAGCAGAGAAGCCTGCTTCGCTTTCCAGAATGCCATTGCGCGTGGCGGTGTCGTATTTATCGCGCAGGAAACGGCGCAGGCTGTCTTGCAGCATCTGGCGTTCTTCGGTTAGGTCGAAATTCATTTTGCACCTCCCAGCGTTGTCTTGGCGATGATCTGCCGCTGGATTTCGTTAGAACCGCCAAAGATCGACAGCTTACGGTTGTTGAAATACTGCGCGGCCACCGGACCGGCCTCGTTCGGATCGGGCAGCGCGTCGTTGCTGCCCGCGACCGCTTCCAAGGCAAAGGGCATCGCATAGACGCCAGCCGCACGGCGCGCCAGATCGTTGATTTCCTGCCGGATAATCGTGCCTTTGACCTTGAGCATCGAGGACTCCACCCCCGGTGCCTGCCCGGCGGCGGCCTTGGAGATGATGCGCAGGTTGGTCGTGGCCATCGCCATCAGATCAATCTCCGCCTGCGCCACACGCGCGGCGAAATGCGGGTTCTCGATCAGCGGGCGGCCCCCGGCCATTTCGGATTTGGCAATGCGTTTGACGGCCGACAGGCCCGCTTGGGAGAAGCCAACACCGGCGATATTGGTGCGCTCATGGGTCAGCAGGTACTTGGCGTAGGTCCAGCCCTTGTTTTCTTCACCGACGAGGTTCTCGGCGGGCACTTTGACATTATCAAAGAACACCTCGTTCACCTCGGCGCCGCCATCCAGCAGGATGATCGGGCGCACGGTGATGCCCGGCGTCTCCATGTCGATCAACAGGAAAGAGATGCCCTCTTGCTGCTTCACATCCTTGTCGGTCCGCACGAGGCAGAAGATCATGTTGGCGTGTTGGCCCAGCGTCGTCCAAGTCTTTTGACCGTTGACGATGTAATGGTCGCCGTCCTTGACCGCCGTGGTTTTTAGCGAGGCGAGGTCCGACCCCGCGCCCGGCTCGGAATAACCCTGACACCACCAGTCTTCGCCCGAGAGAATGCGCGGCAGCCAGTAGTCCTGCTGCTCTTTCGAGCCGAACTTTTGCAGCACGGGGGCCAGCATCGACAGGCCAAAGGGCACGATGCGCGGCGCATGATGCGCGGCGGCCTCTTCCTCGAAAATATGGCGCTGCACGGCGTTCCACGCCGCCCCGCCGAACTCCTTGGGCCAGTTGGTCGCCAGCCAGCCCTGATCGTTCAGGATGGCGTGCCAGCGCTCGTGGTCGTCCTTGGTCAGCTCCTGCCCACGGCGCACCTTTTCGGAAAGCTCGCTTGGCAGTTTCTCGGTGAGGAATTGGCGCACCTCCTCGCGGAAGGCGCGTTCTTCGTCGGTATAGCTCAGGTCCATGTCGGCCCCCTTTAGTAGATTTCGAAGAGGCCAGCCGCCCCCATGCCGCCGCCGATGCACATCGTCACCACGCCGAGTTTCGCGCCGCGGCGGTGGCCTTCGCGCAGGATGTGGCCGGTCATCCGCGCCCCGGTCATGCCGAAGGGGTGGCCGATGGCGATCGAGCCGCCGTTCACGTTGCATTTGTCGGGGTCGATGCCGAGTTTGTCGCGGCAGTAAAGCGCTTGGCTGGCGAAGGCTTCGTTCAACTCCCAGATGTCGATGTCGTCGACGCTCAGACCGTGGCGTTCCAACAAGCGCGGCACGGCAAAGACCGGGCCGATGCCCATCTCGTCAGGCTCGCAGCCCGCGACAGCGAAGCCTTTGAACGCGCCCATGGCTTGCAGGCCCTGCTGCTCGGCCTCTTTGCTGTCCATCAACACGAGGGCTGCGGCACCATCAGAAAGCTGGCTGGCGTTGCCCGCGGTGATGAAGGCCCCCTCGCCGCGCACGGGCGTCAGGCCCGCAAGCCCTTCGAGCGTGGTGCCGGGCCGGTTGCATTCATCGCGGTCCACAGTGACCTCGCGGGTGGAGATCTCCTTGGTTTCCTTGTCCTGCACGCCCATGGTGGTCTGCATCGGGACGATTTCGTCATCAAAAAGACCGGCCTCCTGCGCGGCGGCAATCAACTGCTGGCTGCGCAGGCCATAGGCGTCCTGATCCTCGCGGGAGATGCCATAGCGTTTCGCGACGATATCGGCGGTGTCGATCATCGCCATATAGACCTCGGGCTTATGCTCCTTGAGCCAAGCCTCTTTCACCGATTTCACATCCGGCTGGATCAGCGAAATGCTCTCGACCCCGCCCGCGACCATCGGGCCTGCGCCCTCCATGCAGATCGCATTGGCGGCCATGGCGACGGTTTGCAGGCCCGACGAGCAAAAGCGGTTCACGGTGACGCCCGAGGCGGTGACCGGCAGACCCGCGCGCAGGGCGATCTGGCGCGCGATGTTCGAGCCGGTGGCCCCTTCGGGGTAGCCGCAGCCGATCATGACGTCTTCGATGGCCGACGGATCAACGCCCGAGCGTTTCACGGCTTCGGCGACGACATGGCCGCCCATGGTGGCACCGTGGGTCATGTTGAACGACCCGCGGAAGGATTTGGCCAGCCCGGTACGGACGGCGGAGACGATGACAGCCTGTTTCATTTGGCAGCTTCCTTGTTCAGATCATCAAAAGTGCGGTTGGTCTTGACCAGTTCGACCAGCAGCGGCGCTGGTTTCCAGAACCAAGGGTCTTTATCGGCAAAGCCTTCGATCGCGGCGAGGACGTTGGGCAGGCCCTGAATGTCGGCCCATTTCATCGGGCCACCCCAATAGCGCGGGAAGCCGTAGCCAAAGAGCAGCGTCATATCGATGTCGAGCGGGCGTTTCGCGATGCCCTCTTCCAGCACTTTGGCCGCCTCATTGACCATGGCGCACATGTAGCGGCGCACGATCTCTGCATCGGTGAACTCGCGCGGGGCGATGCCGCGCTCCTTCTGCTCTTCCTCGATCAGGCGGGTGATTTCCGGGTTCGGCGTGCCGCCGCGTTTGCCCTTTTCGTAGATGTAGTAGCCTTGGCCGGTCTTCTGGCCGAAGTGGCCCTGCTCGCAGAGCCGGTCGATATAGGTCGGCACCCGCTCCTCGGGGTGGCGCGTGGCGGCCTTGCGCTTGCGTGTGGCCCAGCCGATGTCGAGCCCGGCCAGATCGGCCACCGCGAAGGGGCCCATGGCGAAGCCGAACTTCTCAAGCGCCGCGTCGATCTTGTAGGGGCTTGCGCCGTCCAGCACCATGTGGTCCGCCGCGGTGCGGTAGGTGGCGAGGATGCGGTTGCCAATGAAGCCATCGCAGACGCCCGCGCGCACGCTGATCTTGCCGAGCGCCTTGCCCAAGGCAAAGCCGGTGGCGACCACATCTTTCGCGGTTTTGTCGGCGACGACCACCTCAAGCAGTTTCATCACATGGGCGGGCGAGAAGAAGTGCAGCCCGATCACGTCCTCGGGGCGCTTGGTGCTGGCGGCGATCTCGTTCACGTCGAGATAGGAGGTGTTGGAGGCCAGCACGCAGCCCGGTTTGCAGACCGCGTCGAGTCTGCCGAAGACCTGCTTTTTCACGTCCATATCCTCGAACACCGCTTCGACGACCAGATCGACATCCGACAGGCTGGCGTACTCGGTGGAAACGGTGAGGGCGTCGCCGGTCAGGTGATCGAATTTCCCCTGATCGATTTTGCCACGTTTCAGCGCGCCTTGGAGGTTGCCGGAGATACGCTCATGCGCGGCCTTGGCGGCCTCGTCCTTCATCTCGATCAGCACGACCGAGAAGCCGGACAGCAGCGCTGCGGTAGCGATCCCTGCCCCCATGGTGCCGCCGCCGATCACGCCAATGGCTTTCAGTTCGCGCGGCTCGACGCCTTTCAGCTCGGGCAGGTTGCTGACCGCGCGTTCGGAGAAGAAGGCGTGGATCATGCCCTGCCGCTGGTCGGTGTTCATCAGTTCCGAGAAGATGCGACGCTCGGCTTTCATGCCCTCTTCGAAGGGTTTCTCGACACCCGCCTGCACGGCGCGGACAGCCTCAGCGGGGGAAATCTGGCCGCGGCCTTTCTTCAGCGTCGCTTCATAGGCGGCATCCCAGTCGATCGGCGCAGGCGCGGGCATCTCGCAGATCGGGCGGCGTTCGGCGCCGCTGTCGAGCAGCTCGCGAACGTAAGCGAGACCAACCTCCTGCGGATCGCCCTCCTCCACGCGGTCGACGATGCCCATCTCAAGCGCCTGCGGTGCCTTGATGTGGCGGCCCGTGGTGATGGCATCCAGCGCGGGTTCAACGCCAATGAGGCGCGGCAGGCGTTGTGTCCCGCCTGCGCCGGGGATCAGGCCGAGGTGCACTTCGGGCAGACCGACGCGGGCCGAGGGCTGGGCGATGCGGTAATGCGCCGAGAGCGCGACTTCGAGACCGCCACCAAGGCTGACGCCATGCATGGAGGCCACGACCAGAAGCGGCGAGGCTTCGATCCGGTTGCAGAGGCTGGGCAGATGCGGCTCCATCGGCGGCTTGCCGAACTCGGTGATGTCGGCGCCCGCGATAAAGGCGCGGCCCTCGCCCACGATCATCACGGCCCGCACGCCGTCTTCGGCCTCAGCGCGGTCCATGCCGTCGGAAAGCCCCTGCCGCACGGCTTGGCTCAGCGCGTTGACGGGCGGGTTTTCGATGCGCAGCACGACGATGTCGTCATGGCGGGAATAGGCAATCTTGTCGGTCATATCAGTAACTCCTTGATCTATCCGCGCCGGGACAGGGCCGGTGCCCGTCCGGTGCGTTGTTCGATGCCGCTGACCACGTCGCGCAGCGCTGGTCCCACTTGTGACAGAATGCGGCTGTCGGGCAAGTCGCCCGGCAAAGCGCCGCAGGTGAAGGCCACAGGCTCGCCGAATTCCCCTGCGTAATAAGGCACGCTCACAGCGTTGATACTGCGGGCATAGCGGGTTTCAGGCGGGGCGAGGACAAAACCCTGCGCCAGCAATTGCTCATACCCCTCGCGGCGGAAATTGCGCAGCCGCTCATCCGGGTCGAGCGCGTCAAACCGGTCTTCGTTCAGACTGGCCAGCGTGGCGAGGCCCGAGGACGAACCATAGACCGGGATGCGATGGCCTGGCTCCAACCAGATGGTCGAGGCGGTATGCGGACGCCAAGTGCGCACCAGCATCATCCGGTCGCCATCCCTCACCGCGATCAGCGCCAGCGTGCGGGTCTCGTCGGCCAATTGCTGCATCGCATCTGACGCCATATCGACGAAACTGACCGCGACAGAGGCGACCGAGCCGAGCGCAATCGCCGCCGGCCCCAGCCGGAATTTATCGTTCCGCCCGCCATGCGCCAGATAGCCCAACTCGCACAGCGTATAGGTCAGCCGCGAAACGGTAGGTTTCGGCAGGCCCGTCCGCTCGGCAATCTGCGCGTGGCTCAGCCCGCTGTCGCTGGCGCGGAAGGCGCGCAAAATGCCAAGACCCCGCGCCAGCGTATTGGCGAACTTACGGTCCGTGACGGTATCAGACGCCGCCTTGTTCATCTTGCCGCCATCGGGATCAAAAGCGAGATCATCGGGAAGGACATGATCAGGATCAGCACGATGAAGTCGACGCTGAGGAACCGGGTGATGCCCGCAAAGATCTTGTCAATCGGCGCTTCGCGGCCCACCACATTGGCGATGACAAAGACGTTCAAGCCGACGGGCGGTGTAATCAGGCCGATCTCCAGCAGTTTGATGACCACGACGCCGAACCAAATGAGGTTGAGGTCATAGCTTTCCACCAGTGGGATCATCAGCGGCAGGGTCAGCACCATGATGCCAATGGGATCAAGGAACATGCCCAAGAGCAGATAGATCAGCGCGATGCAGAGCATCAGCACAACCAGCGACATCTGCGCATCCGATACGAACCCGACGATGGTGCCCGCGACGCCCGTCAGCGCGACGAAGGCCACAAAGATCTTGGCACTGGCGGCGATGAGGAAGATCGCGGAGGTCTGCACGCAGGTCTCCTTGACCGCGGCCCAGAGGCCAGCCCAATCCAGCTTGCGCTGCACGAAACCGATCAGCGTGGCGGAGACGACGCAGACGGCGGCGGCCTCGGTCGCGGTGAAGATGCCGCCGTAGATGCCGCCAATGATCAGCACGAAAAGCAGGATCGCGGGCCAGCTATCAAAGGCCGCCTGCCAACGCTCACGCGCGGTGTAGCGTTGGTCGGTCGAGGGTGCTACCGCCGGATCGCGCCAGACCCAGACGGCGATGACCAGCACAAAGCCCGCAAGCGTCAGCAGCCCCGGCAGAACACCCGCGAGGAACAGCGACGAGATCGAAGTCTCGGTGAAAATGCCGTAGATGATGAACAGAACCGACGGGGGAATGAGCGAGCCCAATGTGCCCCCCGCCGCGACCGAAGCTGTGGCCAGACGCGGGTCATAGCCCATGCGCAGCATCTCGGGCGTGCAGATCTTACCCATGGTCGAGGCGCAGGCGATGGATGAGCCGGTGATCGCGGAAAAGCCCCCGCAGCCCATGACGGAGGCCATGGCCACCCCACCCGGCAGGCGGGTCAGCCAGACCTTGGCCGCATGGTAGATTTTCGTCGTAATATCCGCGCGATACGCGATATGTCCAAGCGCCACGAAAAGCGGGATCATCGACAGGTCGTAAGAGTGAATGAGGTCGAAGGAGTTGGAAAACACCATCGAAGTCGTCGCCTTGATCGCACGTTCGGGCATGAAGGTCCCGGTGCGGAAGGCGAAGATAAAGAAGGTAGCGACGGTTGCCACTGCCGCCAGCGTGAAGGCAATCGGCACGCGCAGGGCGAGCAGGATCAGAACCGCCGCGAAGGCGATCATACCGATGGTTGAGGCATCCATTACAGCACGTCCTTCTCGGCCAGAAGGTCGGCCGCATGTTGTTGTTCGTCAGAGACCACGCCGCCTGCCAGCACGGTGCGCCCATCGCGCCACGTTAGTTCGGCCAGCCGCAGGAAGGTCGCGATCATCCCGATCAGGAACAAAAGCCGCCCGGGCCATTTCGGCAGATTGAGGTCTCCGTAGAAAAAGCTGCCCTTTTCGACCACGGCAAAGAACTCGCGACCGCCGGAATAGATTAGCGGCGCCAGCGCCAGCATCCCGATGGCAGAGCCCGCCACGATCAGCACCGAACGCGCGCGGTCGGGAAATCGGTCGGTCACAAAGGCGACCGAGACATGCGCGCGGGCAGCGGTGGCGGCGGCGAGGGGCAGCAGGATGGCGGCGACCATGAGCTCTCGCACCATGGTCACGCTATCGGGCACCTGACTAGCAAAGAGCGCGCGGGCGATCACATTGGAGGTGATCAACACCCCCAAGGCGATCACCGCCAAAGCGCCCAATCCCAACAGGATTTTCTCCAGATTTACCAACATATGCTGCCCCTCCCTAGGTTAGCGATCAGTTGCTTTTGGCTTCCCAAGGATAGCCATCGGCATCGCGCTGCTGGGTGTATTTGGCGATAAGGCCCTTATACTCTTCCAGCAGTTCGTCGCCCGGCAGACCGGCAGAGCTGGCAGTTTGCACCCATTCGTCGAGGAACTTCTTGCCAGCTTCAACGAGTTGCGTGCGGTCTTCTTCGGGAAGGGTGATGACTTCGACGCCCTGCTCTTTCATCGAAGCGATGGCGTTGTCGTTGGCCTCTGTGATCATTCGGCCAAACTCATCCGCCATGTCGGACCCGACGGAGGCCAGCGTTTCCTGCTGCTCAGGCGTCAGGCTGTCATGCATGTCCTTGTTCATGAAGATGCCCAGACCGCCGACCTGACCCCAGTCGAGGATCGTGTAGCTGTCCATCACCTCGGCCTGCTTCAGCGCCGCCACGGCATAGCTGTAGCCCTGCGAACAGTCGATCAGCCCGGTGTCGAGCCCTTGGTAGGCGTCATAGATCGACATGTTGACCATGTTCGCGCCCTGCTCGCCGAAAACCTTACCGTAAGCGCCCACGCCGCGGACCTTCTTGCCCGAGATATCCGCCACGGATTTGATCGCGCCGCCTTTGCAGCCGATGTTTACCTGGCTGGTGGTCCAAGTGCCGATATAGACGAGGTTCTTGTCGGCCAAATCGTCTTGGATCGCTTGGCTGGAGCGCATCAGCTCATCCGTGGCGCGCATGCCAACCCAAGCGTCGGGGTTGTTTACAGGCAGGTCGGCGATGCCGTAGCCGGCCATCTCTTGCGGGTAGTAGACCGCGATGACCGAGCCGGTGTCAGCCACGCCATCGGCAATGGATTGCACAGCGGCATTGGCCTTGAACAGCGCCCCGCCCCACTGGATGTCGAATCGCATGTCGCCGTCCGAACGCTCGGCGACCTGATCGGCGAACCACTGCAAAGCGTCGGCGCGTGCACCGCGGTTGGGCCCAGCTTCACCGTGAATCAATACAGTTTCAGCGCTTACCGCGCCACCAGCCAGCGCCAGAGCTGCGGCGCAGCTCAGGTGTTTAAAGATTGTCATGTAGGCTCCTCCCAGAGACTTGTTTCGCAATGCAAAATATAGTTTCGCATTTGTCGCAGGTCACGCTAGTCCGCGGACCGAAAGCGATCAAGCGAAACTTCAGCCATCTGAAGAGGGAGCGGTTAGGCTCTTGAATTTGTTAAGCGAAAAATGAGCGCGGCCGGCGGTGTGAGAGACAAACGCCCCGCTTTGCACCCCGGAATCGGCTGATCTGATGGATCGGCCCTGTCCGGTAAAACGGTCACGCCGCTGGGGCGTGACCGAAAGCGTTCGAGATTAATACCAGTCGCCGAATTTGACTTCGACATCGGTGCCGACCCGTTTGGCGAACTCTTCGGGGTCTTGCGTGCCGCCATCTTTGCCCCGGAAGTGATAGGGGTAGACGTAAGTCGGTTTGAACTCAGCCACGGCAGAGGCGGCAGCGTTTGAATCCATAGTGAACGGCAGATTCATGCACACGAATGCCAGCGAGATATCGGTCAGCCCGCGCATCTCGGGCGTGTCTTCGGTGTCGCCCGAAATATAGACGCGGAAGCCGTCGAAGCCGAGGATATAGCCGTTGTCGCGCCCCTCGGGGTGAAACTTCTTGCGCTCTTCGGTGATGTTATAGGCCGGGATCGCGTCGATCGGCAGGCCGTTAAACTCGGTGCTTTCGCCATTGGCGATCTTGCTGGCCTTGGCGGCAAGCGCCTCGGGCAGCATGTCAAAGACGGCGGGGTTGGTGATGATCTGCACCTCATCCCCGGCCAGCGCGGCCAGCGTATCGGCGTTGTAGTGGTCCCCATGCTCATGAGTGATGAGGATCAGATCGGCGGCGGGGAAGTCGCTGTATTGCGCGGGCTCGCCCACTGGATCGACATAGATCACCCCCGCTGGTGTCTCTAGCACGATAGAGGCGTGGTCGACGGGATGCACCGTGATCGGCCCTGCGCTAGTGTCGAATGTGTCACCGCTATGCGCGGCGGCACGGGCGGCGAAGGGCAGCAGGGTTACGATGCCAGCGGCGGCGGCGGAGGTGGCAAGGAAATGGCGGCGGGTCTGGGACATTTCAGGCTCCTGTTGGTTACTGGAACGGGACATAGCTGCCCCGCCCCGCATTTCAACGCAGCGCCCTTCTTGCGGCAAGCCTATGCCGGACGCAGACCCAGAATCTCACGCGCTTGTGCAGCCGTGGCGATAGGGCGGTCGTATTTCGCACATAAATCAGCCGCCCGCTGGATCAGCGCGGCGTTGGAGGGCGCCAGCCTGTCGCGGTCCAGCCGCACGTTGTCCTCCAACCCCGCCCGCGTATGACCGCCCGCGGCGATGGCCCATTCGTTCAGCACGATCTGGTTCGGCCCGATCCCGGCGGCACACCACTGCGCATCGGTGGCAAGGCGGTTGAGCGTCTGGATGTAGAAATCAAAGGTCTCACGGTCCACCGGCATGGCGTTTTTCACGCCCATGACGAATTGCACATAAAGCTGGCCGGGAATGCGACCGTCGCGGTTCATCTCGGCGGCCTTGTGGATGTGGCTG
The DNA here is from genome assembly GCF_001634775.1 of Sulfitobacter sp. HI0027. Classification (NCBI taxonomy): domain Bacteria; kingdom Pseudomonadati; phylum Pseudomonadota; class Alphaproteobacteria; order Rhodobacterales; family Roseobacteraceae; genus Sulfitobacter; species Sulfitobacter sp. HI0027. Next base: position 123 of record NZ_LWER01000373.1, on the reverse strand, counting down.
AGATCAAAGGCCTCGATCTCGGGTTTGACCGCGTGGGTTTTCATTTCCGAGGCCAGCCAATCGACCAGTTCCGGCGGGTTCTCATAAACCCGCGTCGGGAAATTGTTGGACCCGACTGAGAGC
>NZ_LWER01000372.1:0-364 GCF_001634775.1 Sulfitobacter sp. HI0027 | reverse complement strand
TCATAGACATAGGCCAGTTCCTTTTTGTCGGTGGGATTCTCGCCGAACCCAAGGCCGAGCGCATACAGGATGGTATCCCGCTCGGTCAGCGTCTGTTCGATCTCTTCGAAGTCCCAGTTCGACAGCGCGTCGAAATCCAATGGCATGATCTTTCCTCCCTTGTTCGTTCTTAGAGGGTGTTTTGCGACCCCAAGATTGCCGTGACCTGACTGGACAGCACACCGCCGTTGCCATGCGCCAGCGCCAGATCCGTGGCGATGCCCCCGGCATTCAGTTGAACGGTGTCGATCTGGCGCGCTGCCTCGATCACGGTGAATATGCCGTACATGCCGGGATGCACGCAGGACAGACCCCCACCATTCGT
>NZ_LWER01000371.1:0-204 GCF_001634775.1 Sulfitobacter sp. HI0027 | reverse complement strand
GACCATGGGGGGACATCACCCATGAGCAGCGCAGGATCACATGCGGGCCCTGCGCGGCGCGCAACAACGTTTCGCCAGCAGATTTCGAATGGCCGTAGACATTGAGCGGGCCGGTGGGGTCATCGGGCTGCCAAGGGCGGCTGCCCGAACCGTCAAAGACATAATCCGTGGACAGATGCACCAGCGGGATCGCCGCCTCGGCAC
>NZ_LWER01000370.1:0-251 GCF_001634775.1 Sulfitobacter sp. HI0027 | reverse complement strand
AGAAACCCAAGTCGCGGGTGATGTTGTCACCGATACGGATTTTGCGCTTCAAGAGACCTTGCAGGCTGGCCTGCGGCGCCTGCTCCCCGAGGCCGGTTTTATCGGCGAAGAGGGCTTTGAAGCCATGCAGGTGCTCGGCGACCAACCGCATTGGATCGTCGATCCCCTGGACGGGACGTTGAACTATGCCTGCGATCTGCCGTTTTTTGGCGCCAGCATCGCTCTGATCGTAGAGGGCATGCCGGTAGTGG
>NZ_LWER01000369.1:0-18312 GCF_001634775.1 Sulfitobacter sp. HI0027 | reverse complement strand
GCGCCGCCGCGGCGTCGAGGTCAGCCACCGTGATGATCGCACCATTGTCGCGCCAGCTGGCGCCCGCGATGGCGCGACGCTCAAGGGTGAGCAGACGTTTCTCGACCGCTTCTTCCACCGCGCGGGCAAAGGCGGGGTCGGTGGTGATCAGAATGCTCTGCGCGCTCTCATCGTGTTCGGCTTGGCTAAGCAGATCAAGGGCGATGAAATCGGGATCATTGTCGCCATCGGCGATGACAAGGATCTCCGACGGGCCGGCGATCATGTCGATGCCGACTTTGCCGAAAACGCGCCGTTTGGCGGCGGCGACAAAGGCGTTGCCGGGGCCGGTGATCTTGTCCACCGGGGGGATCGTATCGGTGCCATAGGCCAGCGCCGCCACGGCCTGCGCGCCGCCGATGCGGTAAATCTCATCCACTCCGGCGATGCGGGCGGCCAGCAACACAAGCGGGTTCAACACGCCATCGGGCGTGGGCACGACCATGGCCAAACGCACGACCCCCGCCACCTTGGCCGGGACCGCGTTCATCAGGACAGAGGACGGATAGCTCGCCAGCCCGCCCGGCACATAAAGGCCAGCGGCGGAAACCGGCGTCCAGCGCCAACCCAGCGTGGCGCCGTCGGGATCCGTCCACTCGGCGTCTTCGGGCAGCTGCCGTGCGTGATAGGCGCGGATGCGGTCGGCGGCCAGTTCCAGCGCCTTGCGGTCCTCGGGGGAGACTTCGGCGACGGCGGCGTCAACCTCGGCAACACTGATGCGCAGGCTGCCGGGGGTGAGGGTCACGCGGTCGAACTTTTGCGACAGGTCGATCACCGCAGCATCGCCCCGCGCACGCACATCGGCGATGATCTCGGTTACCACGGCATCGACATCGGGGCTGTCTTCGCGCTTGGCGTTCAGCAGTTTGTCAAAGGCCGCTTCGAAATCGGGGGCGGAAGCATCAAGGGTGACGGGCATGGGGTCAGGCTTTCGAAAAGGGGGCCACCGCAGCGGGCTGGCCCAAAGGTATCAAGGCGCGGAAGGACGGCGCAGGCTGGGCTCGGCCCGCAGGCCCGATGTTTTGACAGCGGCACTGGGGGCGGAGCGCTGCGCCAGACGCATGGCGCGGGTGTCTTGGGCGCTGTCGAACACGGCGCGGGCGACATGGGCTGCCAGAATGGCAAACAGCCCGCCCGCAATCGCCGCGGCAGGGGCCAAAAGCCCCGGCAAGGTGACCGTGCCCAACAGATGCCGCACCGCCAGCGCCACACCGAGCAGCAAAAGCGCCCAGCCCGTCGCTTCGGTCATCAGGGCCGCCACGCGCCCCCGCGTAAATCTAGTCTGTTTTAGTTCCGGCATTCTGCGATCCTTGCCACCGTGACGGGATGTCACTCGGGGTGAACGGGCCTTTTCTTTGAAGGGGCCACATAGGGACGTGTCACATCCTTGAGCGTTACCTCCAGAGCCTCGACCTCTAACCGGATCGCGCCGTCTCCGGCCAAGGTCAGCGTGACATGGCCCGAAGGCGCGTCGGTTTGCTCGAACGTGATGTCGAGCAGGGAGAGGATGGTATCGGCATCGCCCTTGGGCACGCCTTGGCTTGCCACACGCTGCACGTTGTTGAACATCAGCACCGATTGCACCCGCTCGGGCGCATGACGTGCGGCCCCTGTATCCTCATGCCGCAGCCGGTTCAGCAGCAGCGCGAAACGCGCGCCCGTGCGGTGCCAGCGCATCTCAGAGGCGGGAAACACCGCATCTTGCGTGAGCGAGGCGATCACCGTGAGATCCTCGGCATCCAATGCGCCGAGGTTCAACGGCGCTTCGCGGCCATCTTCAAAACGTGCATCTTCGGTCATTTGCTGCTGATCCTTTCGATATCCGCACCCACGCCGCGCAGCTTGGACACCACATGCTCATAGCCGCGATCAAGGTGGTAGACCCGGCTGACCGTGGTCTCTCCGGTGGCGGCCAGCCCGGCGAGGATGAGTGAGATCGACGCCCGCAGATCGGTCGCCATAACCGGCGCGCCTTTGAGTTTCTTAACGCCAGTGACCTTGGCCGTGCCGCCGTGCACATCAATCCGCGCGCCCATGCGGATCAATTCCGGGGCGTGCATGAAGCGGTTCTCGAAAATCTTCTCTTCCAGTACAGAGGTCCCTTCGGCAGTGCAGAGCAACGCCATCATCTGTGCCTGAAGGTCGGTCGGGAAGCCGGGGAAAGGCTCTGTCGTCACGTCCACCGCCGAGATCCGCCCATTGCGCCGCGCCACCTTGAGGCCAGCCTGTGTCTCAGTCACCTCAATCCCTGCCGCGTCGAGCTTTTCGCAGAACGCCTGCAACAGGTCGATCCGCCCGCCCAGCAGTTCCACTTCGCCGCAGCAAAAGGCTGGCGCCAGCATATAGGTGCCAAGCTCAATACGGTCGGTCACAACTTTATGGGTCGCCCCATGCAGGCTATCGACGCCCTGAATGGTGATGCTCGGTGTGCCGTCACCTTCAATCTGCGCGCCCATGGCCCGCAGGCAGTCTGCCAGATCGACGATCTCAGGCTCCCGCGCGGCGTTGTTGATAACGGTGGTCCCCTTGGCCAGCGTCGCGGCCATCAGGATATTCTCGGTCGCCCCCACAGAGGCAAAGGGGAAATCGATCACGGCGCCCTTGAGTTTGCCTCCCTCGGCCTTGGCGTAGAGATAGCCATCGCGCAGATCGATTTCCGCGCCCATCTTGGCCAGCCCATCGGTGTGAATATCCATCGGACGCGCACCAATCGCGCAGCCGCCGGGCAGCGAGACTTCGGCATGGCCTTCCCGCGCCAGCAACGGACCCAGCACGAGGTTAGAGGCGCGCATCTTGCGCACGATGTCATATTCCGCACGGGTATTGATCGGCCCGTGGCTGGCCATCGTGATGACCTTGCCGTCTTGCATTGACGTGACTTCCGCCCCCAGAGAGCGCAGCAGTTCGGTCATGGTGCGGATGTCGCTCAGCCGCGGCGCGTTGGTCAACGTCAGTGGCTCTTCGCTCAGCAATGTTGCGGGCATCAGCGCCAGACAGGCGTTCTTGGCCCCCGCGATGGGAATTTGCCCGTTCAGCGCACCGCCGCCTTTGACCAGAATGGAATCCATCGTTCAGCTGTCCTTTTCCGACCCGTCGGGGCCATTGCCTGTATCCTGCGCCACATCCTCGGCCCGCGCACGGGCCTGCGCCTTGCGCCGGGCCATATTCGCCTTGAGCGCAGCCTTCAGCCGCGCCTCCCGCGCAGAGGGTGTTTTCGCGTTCTTTTCCGGGGCGTTTTGCTTTGCCATGCCGCCTATCTAGCGCAGGGTGCAAGAAGGGTCCAGATCAGGGGTTGCACCCCCTTTCGATTGCGGCTAATCACCCGCCCACGGCGCTGCTGTAGCTCAGAGGTAGAGCACTCCCTTGGTAAGGGAGAGGTCGAGAGTTCAATTCTCTCCAGCAGCACCATTTACCCATCATTCCGCTAAATACACCCCACCTCGCATGAGCGATGGACCCTCGACCTACGCCCGCCGCGGCGCGGCAGTCTGAGTGCGAGAGTCCGGTTCTTCCCTGCATCATATGGGCATGCCGTCCGCTTCATGCCCGCCCGCGCCGATCAGCGGCACCGCGCCGATTCGACACCCCAACCCCGAATAAACGAGACCGGGGTGCCCAAGTCTCAGATCCCGTTACGAAGCGTCAAAGGCACCGCAGGCAATGCGCGAGCCCGCATCGCCGGAGGGCTGCGATTCGTAGTCGTCCGCACCGCTATGAATAATGAAAGCCGCGCCGTCGTCATCTTGGATCATGGTCTCGATATCGAGCAGATCGAGAAAGACTTCGGCCTGAAGCACGCCATCTTCTCCCACTTCCATATTGGGCATGTCACCCGGATGCGGCCCCCCTTCGACGAGCACACCATGCTGGTGGTCCCCCGCGATATGGCCCCCAGCAGATTTGAAATCATCTGCGGAACAATCGCCGGCTTCATGCAAGTGCACGCCATGCGTGCCCGCGGGCACGCCCGTCGCGTCGATCTTGACCAAGGTCCGGCCCGAGGCGGTCGTGTTCAGGCTAACAGTGCCTGAGATATCAACCGAATTGCCCGCCACCTGAGCGGATGCTGCCGTTTGCATATGGCCTTCGGCCTGCGCCGCGACGGCGCCGGCTGTGGCCACAGCGGCCCCGAGTAGGATATTGCGCAGATACATGGCTTCCTCCGTTGGGTTATATGTCGATAACGGCTCAACCCACCCGGCCCGCGTCGGGTTCCTCTTGATGCAGGGCAAGGCTTGCCCCTATAAGCGGCCGAGTGCTCCCTTAGCTCAGCTGGATAGAGCAGCCGACTTCTAATCGGCAGGTCGAGGGTTCGAATCCTTCAGGGAGCGCCAATTTCCGCCACGCCTACCTGCGCCCACTTACCCGCGCGCGAAATCGTCAATCGCTGCTGCGATCAGATGCGGAAATGTGGGCTTGCCGAGCATGGCAATCGGCTCAAGCGCTCTCAGCCGTGTTTGGGTCTGTTCGTCCAGATTGCCGCTCATGAAGATGCAGCGGATACTGTATTCGCTTAGCAACCACTGCGCGAGGTCCTCGCCGGATTCTCCATTCGCCAGTCGCAGGTCCATGAACGCCAAGTCCGGACGAGACTGCGCCACCACCTCCCGGCAAGCCGCGAAATCCTTGACCGGGCCAAGAACGGAATGCTGAAGCTGTTCGAGCTGCATCTGAAGATCCAAGGCAATCAGAAATTCATCTTCGACGATCAGGATATTCATCGGGGATTACCCGGCAGGCATGGGGATCTCAATCTCGACGCAATACCCATGCTCTGTTGCCCTCTTCTCCATCGTCGCCCCAAGCTGGCTAACAATGCCCGCCACGATCTTCGAACCGAGACCGACCCTCTCTAGACCTTTCGCGCTACCGATCCCATCGTCTGATACCGTCAAGGTCAAAAGGGTTCCCTCTTGATGCAAACGAACATCTACCCGGCCCTGTTCCCGCTCAACGAAGGCATGTTTATGCGCGTTGGTCACAAGCTCATTGATCAGCAGCGCAAGGTTGATCGCCAGATCCGTCGGAAGAACGACCGCCTGCGCGTCGACAACATTCTCAATCCGCCTGCTGTCGGTCTCTGTGCTGGTTGAAAGAAAGTCGACGAGTTGCGGGATGTATTCACCGACATCCACATGGGTAACGTTCTGCGATTTATAGATAAGTTCATGAACCGAGCTTACGGCATGCACCCGCAAAGAGGCCTGCTGCAGACTGTGTTTGACGTGGTCGTCTTCCACCGATGCGGCTTCAAGGCGCAGGATGCTCGACACCAGATGCAGGCTGTTCTTGATCCGGTGATTTACATCCCCCAGCAGCGTTTCTTTCTGCTCTAGAAGCTTGTCCCTCTCGGTCAGCGTTTTCTGCAAGACCTCTTCGCGCTTTTTGGAATGGGTCAGATCGAGGGACGCACCGATGAACCGCGCGGGTTTGCCATGCTCAAAAAGCACTTCGCCACGTGTGTTCAGCCATCGAATATCCCCTCGGGGCAAGACGATCCGATAGTCGGCGTTTACCGTTGCATCACTGGCCGTGACCCCTTCCAAGCTCTTCTTCACATGCTCCAGATCATCGGGATGGATACGCTCAAAAAGCTTGGTGATCGGAAAGGTTCCCTCGGTATCTGGATAGCCGAAAAGATCGGCCAACTCATGCGATACATTCGCGGTGCCGGTCTGAAGGTCCAGTTCCCCATAGCCGACACCCGACACCTGTTTTGCCAGATTGAGCCGTATCGCTTGGTCGCGGCGACCAATGAATTCCGAGGTGACATCTTCGACATGGTGAATAAGCGCGATCAGCTGGCCGTCTTGGAAAACAGGCGCGTTGAATGGCTGCCAATACTTCTCTTCAAAGGCCCCGTCGACGCTGTCGCGAATGGGGATATTGTATTTCTGAACGGCCATCCGATGCGGCTTGCCAGTGGCGGCGACAATCTCAAGCGACTTACGCAGATTGTTGGTGCCATCCGCCGTAGCGTCAGAAGGATCATCCGGAAATGCATCGAACAGCAATTTCCCAATGAGATCATCGGCTTTTGACCCGGTAATGCAAAGATACCGGTCATTCACGTCGATGATCATAAGATCAGTATCTAAAACAAGATAGCCATGGGGGGACGCTGCAAAAATTGCAGATCTCGGCACGCGCGCATTCGCCGATTTACCACCGCCCATAGGCCCGCTCTCCCGGTACTTACCATCTTCACTATTGATCGTAGCCCTTTAATTTAGAACATAAAAGCAAAGAGATACTAATTTAAGTTAAGTTGTACCAAACTGCGTTGATGTGGGGGACCGCAAGCAGTTTCAGAAACATGTGGGCAACGTATGCGCGAGAAAAGTTGCGCCCGGCTTCCATTGACCCGGCGACCAAAGGGGGCTGCCAATAGCGCTTGAGACGTTCAACAAGGCTAGTTAAGCCGTAGCGCGCCCGGAGAGCCTTGGGCTTTCCGCCTATCAAGCAAGCGCAATCACCTCAAATCGCGCCTGCCCCGCCACAGCCCCCGTTACGCCGCGGCGAGCGCATTCGCCACTCTGATCTCCGAAGCGCAATTGGGCAGATCCACAGTGAATTTCGTCCCGACGCCGACAGCACTTTCCACTTGAATATCCCCCTCATGCGCCGCGGCGAGCTTCTTGCTGATCGCAAGGCCAAGCCCTGTGCCGCCATCGGCGCTTTTGGCGGCCGATTCCGCTTGAATGAAGGCTTGGAAGATCCGCTGCAAATCCTCTTCCGGCATCCCGCAGCCGTTGTCTTCGACCTCAAGTCGGCAGGTATCGCCGACCCTCGTGGCTCGCATGCGAATGCTAGAGGCCGATGAAAACTTCAGCGCGTTGCCTAAAAGGTTGATCAGGATCTGTTTGCAGCGCCCACGGTCGGCGAAAACGTCGAAGTCATTACATTCGATCTCCAGCACCGCCTGCTTTTCCTTGGCCAGCCCCTGAAACTGCTCCTCCAACTCGGCCAGCAGTTCGCCAGCCTGAAAAGAGGTTTTGTTAAGCTTGATCGAGTTAAGCTCGATACTGGTATAGTCGAGGAGTTCATTGATGATGGTTAACAAATGGTCGCCCGCAGATTTGATACGGCCGCCATAACGCTCTGTCTGGTCCCCCAGTTCTTCAAAATGCACCTTCGAGATTTGCTCGTTCGGCTTCAGCTTGGCGATGGTATGGCCCTTGAGCCCCGTCAGAAAGCTGGCGTAGCCGTTGATGATCGTTAGCGGCGTGCGCAACTCGTGGCTCAGAACGCTCATGAACTCTGACTTGGCGCGGCTGGCATCGCGGGCCTCATCCCGGGCTTGGCGCAATTCGACGATGTTCTCCAACCGTGTGCGGTTTTCGATGAAATAGGTGAACAGCCCGCCCATCACGATCATCGCAGCCGTCCCCGCGATAACCAGCGCCAGCAGTCTGTACTCATCAGGGTTGCTATGGCCGCCGATCAAGGTTGTCGGTGTCACATGAAAGGCAGCCATCCCGGTAAAGTGCAGACCGACGATCGCCAAGGCAAAGCTCGCCGTCATTTTCGACCGGGCGTATTTATCGCCCTGCGCGCCAAAGAACAAAGCCACGGTCGACAGCACCATGGCCAGCAGAACCGAGGCGACAAGATAGCTCTTATCCCAGTGAATGATCCCCTCGATCCGATAGGCGATCATCCCGGTGTAATGCATGGCCGAGATCGACAGCCCCAAGATCACCCCACCGATCACGGTCGTGACCCGTCTGCGAAACATCCCCGCAATGAGAATGCCGACCGTAGATCCGGTAATTGCGATCACCAACGAGGCGAAGGTAAGGCCGAAGTCGAAGCTTACCGGCGCATCGGGCTGATAGGCCAACATGGCGATGAAATGCGTACACCAAATGGCGATGCCAGAGGTCACGGCGGTCAGAAAATACCACAACAACGCCTGACGCGGTGTCTGCTTAAGCCCGTGTCGGTAAAGATTTGCGATCACCCAGCTGCCGAATGCGCACAAAAGCGCGGCAAGCAAGACCAGCGTCATATCGTGGTCAGAGTGCATGGAATGAGCCACTGTCAGCATTTTTTAAACCTCAAGATAATGAAGCCAGTGTTGCGCGAGGAATGCGTCGAAACCGTGTTCGAGTGGGTTCTTTTTGGCGGTAATTTCATATAGTAAAACCCTGATACGTGCTGAGCAGCCGGGGAAGGCCTTCCTTGGGCACATGTGACGGTTACTGCGGCCTGCCGCTGCGCACTTACCCCACCACGTGGCCCATTCTGAACGCCCCTTCGCCCCTGTTGAGAGATGCAATCGCATCGCCCCATGGGTGACCGTGACGCTACTAAATGACGCCCTTCACATCCAAGGGTTGCGCCACCCTGCCTTAATACGCCACTAGAACGCCAAACTTGCGCCGCATTCCAATGCTGATCTGCGCATATTCAATTTGGTTCATAGGTAACTCCGCAATGCTAACGTGTTTTCAAGGGCTAATGCTTGACCCGGTCTATTGGGCCGTGCTTGCCGTCAGCGTGATCGCTGCGGCTGTCGCCCTATGGACGCTCAGGTTTCAAGAGTTCCATGGCAAGGTTTACTATGCGCTAACCTTTGCCGGGATGATCTGGACCCTGATGATGGTCGGAGCCGAAGCCGCAACGCCCGGCTACGCCTGCCAGATGCAACAGGCGCAACTGGCGTGGCTGGGTCATGCTCTGGTTCCCGTCGCGTGGTCGTTTTTCATCTTCGAATATGTCGGCCCATCGAACCATGCGCGTGGCCGGGCCAGCCTTTTGGCCCTGATCGCTGTGCCGCTGATGGCCTTTATCCTCGCCGCGACGAACGGCTGGCACCACCTGATCTATACCGCAGAGACCGCGATTCAGCCCGGCGAGGATCAAATCACCTTTGAACATGGCGCGGTATATTTTCTTGTCCTTGCGGTGCTCTATTGCTTTGTGATGGCGACGCTCATCTGGCTGGGGCGCGCATTTTTGCGGGCGAAACGGGCCGCTTGGCCGCTGCTGACGATGCTGGTGGTGATCACCCTGATCCCACTGGGCGCGAACGCGGCCTATGCGCTGTTCGGCTTCACGGTCCTTGGCCTTGATCCGACGGCCTTCATGTTCACCTTGGGCATCTTCGCCTTTTCATGGCTGCTGGTGACCAACAAAACGATGGACATGCCCTCTGTCGGGCAATCGACCCTGTTTGACACGATGAGCGAACCACTCATCCTATTGGACGCGCGGCGGCACGTCATTCGCTCGAACGCCGCGGCCAAGCGCAGCGGGCTTTTGACGGATCCGTCCTTGGGGAATGATCTGATCGCGGGGATAAAGGCGCAAACGGCGCAGACCGCCTCTGCCCATATCACCTGCGATGAACGCCTCTATGAGCCGCGCATTCACCCCATCGAAAATCCGCTCTCCCCCGCCGGCCCCGCCATCGGTTGGAGCGTCACCTTCGTCGATGTCACCGACCAGATCGCCACCACCACGGCCCTTGAACAAGCGCTGAAAGAGGCCGATGAGGCCAACCGCGCCAAAGATGAATTCATCTCGGTCGTGAGCCATGAGTTGCGCACGCCGCTGACCTCACTGAAGGGCGGCTTGGCATTGGCGCTCAGCGGCAAACTGGGCGAGGTCAAAGGCCCGCTGCGTTCCTCGCTCGACATTGCCCATCGCAACGGGGTCCGCCTGTCCCGTCTGGTCGATAATATCCTGCTGGTGCAAAAGCTTGAGGTACAGGCGCTGGCACTTGAGTGGCTGCCCGTCGACCTGCCCGCTCTGCTGCGCGAAAGCATCGAGGAAAACCGCATGTACGCGCATGAGCGCGGCATCAGGCTGGATATCGGCAAGATCACGCAGCCTGCCGTGGTCTTGGGCGATGCCTTTGCGATCCGGCAGGTGGTCGACAATCTGATCTCGAACGCGGTGAAATTCTCCCATGTTGGCGACACCGTGGAGGGCAGGCTGACGGCGCACCAAGGCCGGGTACGGATCTCTATCCGCGATCATGGGCGCGGCATCCCTGAGGGGATGGAGGAGCGGGTCTTTGGCCGCTTCGGACAACTTGACGACGACGGTCAGAAATCGACCCAAGGCTCTGGCCTTGGCCTGCATATCTCCCGCCAACTGGCGCGGCAGATGGCGGGAGATCTGTTTTACGAAAGCGAGGCAGGTGTCGGATCGACCTTCCATGTCGAATTCGGCATCGGGGCCGAGGCAGAGCCCGCCCCGCAAGCGGCCCAAGGCGCGCTGCAAGGCACCGACTAAGCGCGCCCTTCGCGGTTAAAGTTCGATGCGGATGTCGTGGATCCATAGTTTCGGCGGACGTGAGAGGACAAAGACCACCACATCGGCCAGATCATCCGGTTCGGTGAAAATGTGGTTCGGCACATCCTCTCCGGCCTTGGCGAACATGCCGGTATTGGTGCCCGACTGATACAGCCCGCCAATCCGCACGCCGGTGTTTTCCTCATCTGCCTTCAGCACCTCGGTAAAGCCGCGCACGCCGTATTTCGTGGCTGTATAAACCGACTGCCCCGCCTGCGCCACGACACCGGATTTTGACACGACATTGAGGATGATCGCCTCGTCATTGTCGCGCAGCGCGGGCAGCGTGGCCTGTGTCATCTGCATCAGACCGGTCAGATTGGTCTGCACCGTGGCCTGCAGCATCTCAGGCGCGATTGTGTCGAGCGGCCCGGCCTTGTGCCAAATCCCGGCGTTGTTGATCAGGATATCGAGCCCGCCAAAGCGCGCCAATACCTGCGCCGCGGCGTGGTCGATCGCCGATGGGTCTTGCAGATCGCAGGTCAGCCCCACGGCCTCTGATGCGCCTGCGGCTGTGCAGGCTTCGGCCACCGCCTGCAACCGCGTCTCATCGCGGCCCAGAATGGCCAGCCGCGCGCCTATCTCTGCCAGCTTCAGGCAGATGTGCCGCCCGATTCCGTCGCTGCCGCCGGTAACCAAGATACGTTTGTCGCGCAGTTCCATGTCGTTCTCCTATGCTTGACGGCGGCTTACCGCGCGGCTAAGCCGCCGCCAAGCCCTGCCCGCGCGGTCGGTCAGATCGTGATGATTTGCGCCCGGATTGCCTTGGCCACCGCATGGGTTTTGTTGGTCACCTGCAGCTTTGCGCAGGCATTATAGAGGTGGTGGTTCACCGTGCTGGCCGCCACCGTCATGATCTGCCCCGTTTCCCAAGCGGTTTTGCCCACGGCGGCCCATTTTAGCACTTCCTTCTCGCGGGTGCTTAACCGCGGCCCCGGCGGGGCGCTGGCAAGATTCGCCACGATGTCACTTTGGATCAAACAGCCCAGATAGATCGCATCAGCGATGATGCCGCGCTTGTATCTGCGCCATTCGTGAATGCGTAGGTCAGAGTTCAGCGTCAGCACCGCCTTTCCATGCAGGTGGTCCCGAATGGGGATCGAGACACCGTTTTGACGCACGCCAAACTCCATCGCCTCCCCGAAAAAATTGCGGGTGGTCCGGTCGACCTTGGGCAATTCGCTCCAATCCACGGGCAAGGTGCCCTCAAGGGATTGGTCGACCACCGGGTCGATCAAATGGTAGCTTTCCTCTTGGTAGCGCGTCAGCCAAGCGGGGTCATAGGTCGTGTGAATGACCGGATCGCTGTTGCTAGGGTTGGTCTTGTGAAACCCCAGATATGACAGGTTGTTCAGCCCCACCTCCTGCGCCAAGACCTGCAGCATCTCGGTCGGCTTGATGTCTGGTCGTTGCTCTTTCAGGAGGAGGTAGCGGTCGGAAAGCGGGGTCACCATAGGGCGGCGTTCAAAAGCTCATTTGTTTAAAAACTGAGCACCTTGATAGAACGCCTCAACCCCTGAGGGAACATCGCCGCCGCGAATGATTTCCCGGGATGAGGGAAACAGGCAAAGACGTTGCATTTTTGCCCCTATGACCAAGGGCCAAGCCAAAGGACCGCCCGACCAAAGGTCGGAACATTCGCCCCCACGCTCGAGGCCGTGCAGGGCATAAAGCGGCCCCTGCCCGAAAACCTATGCGCCCCCTACAACAACAAAAACGTCCAACTCAGCGGACAAGGGCGCGGCGTCCCGAAGCAGGGGCCGGAACAGAGCCAAATGGCAGGCCCTGTCAAAAGATCGCGTCAACCTGAGCGCGCATCTCTTGTTTGGCTATCATTCAGCGCAGCCGCAAACTCCGATAACAAGATTCGTGCGCTCGATCCTCAAGCATTTGTTATAGTTTGATTAAATTTCCGGCAGTTCTTGACTGATTGAGCCTGAGTGCGCCTGTAAACCTAGTAAAATTTATAGTCGCGAGTGAATCGCGAAAGCCAACCATCGCTTTCATGCACCTGCAAGATTGCGCTGTTACAAAATTTTCACTGGCAATCTGACATCTAGTTCTGTAATTCACGAATTATGGAACAAATAATTCCCAACCGCCTTGCCACCCTCGGCCATCCGCAGCGTCTCGCGCTTTTTCGGCTGCTTATGCGTCGCTACCCGGACCGGGTGCCCGCGACCGAACTGGCGCAAGCGCTTGGTCTCAAGCCCAACACCCTCTCGACCTATATCGGCGCGCTGATGCGGGCCGGGCTGGTGACCCAAGAACGGCAAGGCACCTCGCTGCGCTATGCGATTGATCTTGCGGCTGCCCGTGACACCATCGGCTACCTGCTGAACGACTGCTGCCGCGGACGGCCAGAGATTTGCCTCCCCCTCACCTCTTCAGATGGAAACGCTCCCATGACCGACGACAAGTTCAACGTCCTGTTCATCTGCACCGGCAACTCCGCCCGGTCGATCTTTGCCGAAAGCATCCTGCGTGACCTCGCGGGGGACCGTTTCAACGTCTACTCCGCAGGCACGCGGCCACAATCCGCGTTGAACCCCTTCGCGGTAGAGGTGCTCAAGCAGAAGGGCCATGACGTGACGCAGCTTCGGTCGAAACACATATCCGAGTTTCAGAGCGAAGACGCGCCCGGTTTTGATTTCGTTTTTACCGTTTGCAATCAAGCGGCTAACGAAGAATGCCCCACTTGGCCGGGCCAGCCGATCACCGCCCATTGGGGCCTGCCCGATCCGGTCAAGGTCGAAGGCTCCGACGCGGAAAAGAGCCTCGCCTTTCAGCAAGCCTATGGCACCCTGCGCAACCGAATGTTGGGCTTTACCAGCCTACCGCTGACCTCGCTCGACCGTATTTCGCTGCAAAAAGCGCTCGATGACGCGGGCCAAACCGACAAAGAAGGATTCTCCGCATGACCGTCTATGCCATCAATGGCCTTGGCCGCATCGGCAAGCTCGCCTTGAAACCGCTGCTGGATCAGGGCGCAGAAATCGCATGGATCAACGACGCGGTGGGCGACCCAGAGATGCACGCCCATTTGCTGGAGTTCGACACGGTGCATGGGCGTTGGCAGGCCGATTTCGCGCATGACGCCGACAGCGTGACGATCAACGGCACCCGCCTGCCCTTCATCGGCACCCGCGACCTCAGCGCGCTGCCGCTCGACGGGGTGGATGTGGTGATCGATTGCACCGGCGTTTTCAAGACCGAGGCGAAACTCGCCCCCTATTTCGAGGCGGGGGTGAAGAAAGTGGTGATCTCGGCCCCGGTAAAAGACGGCGATGCGGCGAATATCGTCTACGGCGTCAACGATGATGTCTATGATCCCGCACGGCACCGGATCGTCACGGCGGCAAGCTGCACGACCAATTGCCTCGCCCCGGTGGTGAAGGTGATCCATGAGACGATGAAGATCAAACATGGCTCCATCACCACGATACACGATGTGACCAACACGCAGACCATCGTTGACCGCCCTGCCAAAGATCTGCGCCGCGCACGCTCGGCGCTGAACTCGCTGATCCCGACGACCACTGGCAGCGCCACGGCGATCACGCTGATCTATCCCGAACTCAAAGGCCGCTTGAACGGCCACGCGGTGCGGGTGCCACTGCTGAACGCTTCGCTGACTGACTGCGTCTTTGAGGTGGAGCGCGAGACGACAGTGGAAGAAGTGAACGCCCTGTTCAAAGCCGCAGCCGAAGGGGAATTGAAAGACATCCTAGGCTATGAGGAGCGCCCGCTCGTCTCGGCAGACTACACCAACGATACGCGCTCAAGCATTATCGACGCGCCCTCCACCATGGTGGTGAATGGCACGCAGGTGAAAATCTACGCGTGGTACGACAATGAGATGGGCTATGCGCACCGTTTGGTCGATGTGGCGCTGATGGTCGGGGCAAGCCTGTGAGCCAGAGCGCGACCCGCCCTGAGGGGCTCTCGGCCTATATCGCGGTCACGGCTGCCTATTGGGCCTTCATGCTGACCGATGGCGCGTTGCGCATGTTGGTGCTGTTGCACTTTCACCGGCTTGGCTTTTCGCCCGTGCAACTGGCCTATCTCTTTGTGCTTTATGAGATCGCGGGGGTTGTCACCAACCTCTGCGCGGGCTGGATCGCGGCGCGGTTTGGGCTGGCCTCGACGCTTTATGCGGGGCTGGGCTTGCAGATCGTGGCGCTGCTGGCGCTGGCGCAGCTTGATCCGTCTTGGGCGGTGGGTGCCTCGGTGGTGTTCGTCATGCTCGTGCAGGGCGCCAGCGGTGTGGCCAAGGATTTGGCCAAAATGTCGTCGAAATCCGCCGTGAAGCTGCTGGCGCCGGCTGAGGATGGCGGGCTTTTTCGCTGGGTTGCGCTGCTGACGGGCTCCAAGAACATGGTCAAGGGTCTGGGCTTTCTGCTCGGCGCGGCGTTGCTGGCCACGCTCGGCTTTGTCTGGGCGGTGCTGGGCATGGCCGCGATCCTTGCGCTGATCCTGATTGCCGTGCTGACCGCCATGCCGCCCGGCCTGCCCAAGGGCCGCAAGGGGGCGAAGTTCTCGGAAGTCTTCTCCAAATCCGCCAATGTGAACTGGCTCAGCGCGGCGCGGGTGTTTCTGTTCGGCGCGCGGGATGTTTGGTTTGTGGTGGGCATCCCAATCTATTTCTACGCGGTCCTCTCGGACGGCACCGAAGAAAGCAACCGCGCTGCCTTTTTCATGATCGGCACATTCATGGCGGTTTGGGTGATCCTCTACGGCATGGTGCAGATCTACGCCCCACGCCTGCTCCGCGCGAGATCCCGCCCGGCGGAAGACCTGATCTCAGCCGCGAAGGGATGGGCATGGTCGCTTGCCGCCGTGCCTGCGGCGCTGACGCTGGCGGCGCTGTTCAGCGACGGGCCGCAAGCATGGCTCACCGCGACGTTGGTTATTGGCCTGTTGGCCTTTGGCGCGGTCTTTGCAGTGAACTCATCCCTGCACTCCTACCTCATCCTGTCCTTCACCAAGGCCGAGCGGGTGACGATGGATGTGGGGTTCTACTACATGGCCAATGCCGCCGGGCGGCTGTTGGGCACGTTAATGTCGGGACTGAGCTATCAGATCGGTGGGCTGCCCCTGATGCTGGGGGCGGCGGCGATCATGGTGGCCCTGTCGGCGCTGCTGGTCGGGTTTTTGAAACCCGACCAAGGCTGACCGTTAGCTTGCTTTGCTGGCGCGGCCATTGCTCTCATCGGCCTGCGTATAGGCGTTCATCGCCGCGACTGCGCCTGTGTCCCAGATCAGCGTGAGCCAAGCGACAAAAGCATCACGGAAGGCTTCGGCCTGCGCCAGATCGCCATAAAGGCGGTCTTGCTCTAGCCACGCTTCGGGCCGTTCCCGCGCGGCCTGCGCCACAGATTGCAACTCGTCCCAGATCGGATCATTCGCCACGATCTCGCTGCCGTTTTCGCGCGTGCCGGCACACATCCGCGCCCAAAGTGCTTCGACCAAAGCCAGCCCGTTTACAGACCGCCCCGCCGCCAATTGATCTCGCAGGATCGGCAGGACGAAACCGGTGTGCCGGGCCGACCCGTCGAAAGCGACACGGCGCGTGGTGTCGACGATGCGCGGGTTCGAGAAACGCTGTTCGATCAGCTCAAGATAGGCCAGCGGCGTCATGCCGGGCACCGGGGCGACCGTCTGGGTGATCTCTTCGGCCTGCACGCGGTGGAACATCGCGCGGATCGCCGGATGCGCCATGGTGGCGGAAATCGTTTCGATCCCCAGCACTTCACCGACGTTCGCCAAAACCTGATGGCCCGCGTTGAGGATGCGGATCTTCATCTTTTCATAGGCATGCACATCGTCCGAGAAGGTTGCCCCCACCTGATCCCAGTTGGGGCGGCCTGCGCAGAAGTCGTCTTCGATCACCCATTGGCGGAAGGCTTCATGCGTGACGGGGGCAGCGTCGTTCACGCCGAACTCTCGCGCTTGCGCGATCTCGGCAGGGCCAGTAGCCGGGGCGATGCAATCGACCATAGAGTTGGGGAAACTGGCGTTCGTCTCGATCCAATCGGCCAGCGCCGGGTCAGACATCCGCGCCAGCGAAACGACCGCTTGGCGCAGAATATCGCCATTACCTTGCAGGTTGTCACAGCTGAGCCCCGTGAACGGCCCCTGCCCCGCATCGCGGCGCAGCCGCAGGGCCGCGACGATGGCCCCAAAGGCGGTGCGTGGGGTGTCGGGGTTCGCCGCGTCATGGACGATATCCGCGTGAGCGGCGTCAAAACCCTTGCTTACGGGGTCGATGTAATAGCCGCTTTCGGTCACCGTCAGCCCGACGATGCGAATGGCCGGATCGGCCATGGCGCGGATCAGGGCTCCGTTGCCCTCTTCAATCGGCAGGTAGTCGATCATGGAGCCCACAACCTCGGCCGAGGTCTGCGCGGGGTCGAGTTCGATCAGCGTCGTCAGACAGTCCTGCGCCAAGAGCTTCTCGCGCATCGCCGCATCATAGGGGCGCACCCCCGCACCAAGGATCGCCCAGTCATGCGCTTGGCCGTTCTGCATCAGACGGTGCAGATACCACGCCTGATGCGCGCGGTGGAAGTTGCCGACGCCGATATGCACAATACCGGGGGTCAGGGCGCTGCGGTCATAGGTGGGCCGCGCGATATCAAGATCGCCAAGCGTCGCGTTCGAGAGGTCTACCAAATTATCCATGATCCACATCCTTGTAGGGCCGCGCACCGGGGAAAGGGTGCGGGGGTCGGCCTGTCATTCCTGTCGCTTGCATCACTCGACCCGAAGGCCCTGCGCATCGAACCGGTGCAGCTTGTCTGCCTGCGGGGTGAGGAAAATTCGGTCGCCATGTTTGACCGACAACTCCCCATCCACACGCACGGTCATCGGGTCACAGCCCGCGACACCGTGGATGTGCAAGAAGGTGTCAGAACCCAGATGCTCGGCCACGCCGATGGTGCCTTCCCAAGCGCCCTCGGTGGTGGACACGTCGAAATGCTCGGGCCGGATGCCGATCGTCGGCGCGCCGCGGGCTTCGGCCTCGGCACCTTTGATGAGGTTCATCTTGGGTGAGCCGATGAATCCGGCGACGAATTCATTGCGCGGCTTGTAGTAAAGCTCCAGCGGGGTGCCGACCTGTTCGATATAGCCCGCGCGTAGCACGACGATCTTGTCGGCCATGGTCATCGCTTCGACCTGATCGTGGGTCACGTAGATCATCGTTGTCGCCAGCCGCTTGTGAAGCTCGCTGATTTCGAGACGCATCCCCACCCGTAGCGCGGCGTCGAGGTTCGACAGCGGCTCATCGAACAGGAACGCCGAGGGCTCCCGCACAATGGCACGGCCAATGGCGACCCGCTGGCGCTGACCGCCCGACAGTTGGCCCGGACGACGATCAAGATAGTCGGTCAGGTTCAGCGCTTTGGCAGCCGCTTCAATCCGGCGGTTCTGCTCATCCACGGGCAGCCCGGCCATTTTCATCGGAAAGGCGATGTTTTTGCGCACCGACATATGCGGGTAAAGCGCGTAGGATTGGAATACCATCGCCAGACCGCGTTTCGCGGGCGGCACATGGGTCGCATCCGTGCCGTCGATGTCGATATGGCCCGAGGTGATATCCTCCAACCCCGCGATCAGCCGCAGCAGTGTGGATTTCCCGCAGCCCGAGGGGCCGACGAAGACCGTGAACTCGCCATCTTCGATGGTCAGATCAAGGGGCGGAATGACTTCCACATCGCCGAAGCTTTTGGAAACCTGATTGAGTTTAATTTGTCCCATGTGACTGTCCCTTGCTTACTTGACTGCGCCGAAAGTCAGGCCGCTGACGAGTTGTTTCTGGCTGAACCAGCCGAGGATGAGGATTGGCGCGATGGCCATGGTGGAGGCCGCGCTGAGCTTGGCGTAGAAGAGGCCCTCGGGGCTGGAATAGCTCGCGATGAAGGCGGTAAGCGGTGCCGCCTTCATCGCGAGCTATTCCAGCCCCGA
>NZ_LWER01000368.1:0-257 GCF_001634775.1 Sulfitobacter sp. HI0027 | reverse complement strand
ACAGCGAGCCGAACAGCACGAAGAGGAACACGAAAGAGGTCGACACACCAAGCGCGATGCCAAAGACGCCCTCGGTGGTGATCCACTGGTGGTTCACGATCTCCGACAGGCTGTTGCCCTTATGGGCGATGATGCTGGGCATAGAAGGGCCAAGCACGGTGTAGAAAAGAAAAATGCTCGCCACGATCATCAACGCAGGCCCAAGCGCGCGGCGGGTGGCTTCGAGCAGGATTAACAGTCCGGTAACCCCTGCGATA
>NZ_LWER01000367.1:0-211 GCF_001634775.1 Sulfitobacter sp. HI0027 | reverse complement strand
TGGGCCATGTGAATACCGTCACTTCCGTGGTGTTTTCCGGCATGTCCGGTTCTGCTGTTGCAGATGTCGGCGGGATCGGCCGCCTAAGCTATCGGGCCATGGTCGACCAAGGGTATCCAGCACCTTATAGTGCTGCTGTGACTGTCTCCAGCGCAGTAATCGGTCCAATCATTCCGCCATCAATTCCGATGATCGTTTTCTCAATGGTCTC
>NZ_LWER01000366.1:0-213 GCF_001634775.1 Sulfitobacter sp. HI0027 | reverse complement strand
GAGCCTCCTCCTTCCATTTTCCAACGGTATGTTCGAAGTCAGCTTCGAAAACGCTTTCTTCCACCGTCTCAGGCGTAGGTCGGGGCTGTTCGATCATGGTTGACAAAGCGCCAAGCAATGAAGCTTTGTCACTTAGAACACAGCGCCTTATCACGTCCTGCCATTCATCTGGAGATTCAATAGGCGCTGAAACAGGGCCCGCCTGCGGGTGTA
>NZ_LWER01000365.1:0-15206 GCF_001634775.1 Sulfitobacter sp. HI0027 | reverse complement strand
GCCATTCGCCTTCCAGCGGGCGGTTCAGGAATGCATCGACGCGTTCATCAATCTCGCCGCAGAGCCGCGAGACTTGGCTCTTCGATACGCCAGTCATTCCCATAGCCTTGACCAGATCATCCACGGAGCGCGTCGACAGGCCCTGAACATAGGCCTCTTGAATGACAGCCGTCATGGCTTTCTCCGCCGCCCGGCGGGGCTCAAGGAACTCGGGCAGGTAGCTGCCCTTGCGCA
The DNA here is from genome assembly GCF_001634775.1 of Sulfitobacter sp. HI0027. NCBI lineage: Bacteria > Pseudomonadati > Pseudomonadota > Alphaproteobacteria > Rhodobacterales > Roseobacteraceae > Sulfitobacter > Sulfitobacter sp. HI0027. The sequence continues at coordinate 14,972 of NZ_LWER01000365.1, read as the reverse complement.
GCTTCGGGATCTTCACGTCGACCCTTCCTGCACGCGTTTCCCAAGCTCGGGACCGGTATCCGTTGCGATGGTTCATGCGGTCGCTGCTTCGCTCGTGCGCACTGGCACCGCAGAGCTGGTCGACATCCAGCGCCATGAGGCGGTCGGCGACGAAACCGAGCATCTCGGCAAGCAGGTTGCTGTCAGATGTCTCTGACAAAAGCGCACGCAGCGCGGCAGTATCTGATAGACTGTTCTTGGTCATGGTCGTTCTCCTCGGTCAAAGTTAGGTCCGCAAACCAAACCTTAGCCGAAGAACAACCATGGCCGCCAAGGGACCCGCACGGGCCTCGCTTCGCTATGCGAAGGCTCCGCTCAGCCCGCGCTACCAGTGGGAGTTACACCAACTGTTGGGACACTGCTTTCGAGATGGAACTCAGGGCTTCTTTGGGCAGATATCTTTGCGCCTGCTGGTAAACATCCCCCCCCCGCTGTTCGATAACGCACAGAGTGTGTTTGAAGGTAGAGAGTTGCGTATTTTTGCGTCTGAATTAGGTGCAACTGACGTGACGTATGCATCTCAAACGGAGAAATAGATTCAGATGAAAAACTTCCTTCTTACGACGGCAATGGGCGCAACACTCGCGACTGCGGCGCAGGCTGAAACGATGACCTATGTGCTCGATCCATCCCATAGCCAGATCGTGTTCAGCTATAATCACTTGGGTTTCTCGACCACCACAGGCATGTTCTCTGGGTTCGAGGGCAGTATCGAGCTGGACCAAGAAGACCCGGCAGCATCGAGCGTCTCTGTTTCATTTCCCGCCAAGAGCCTCATCACCGGCTGGCCCGCCCGCGAAGCGCATTTTCTGAGTGAAGATTTCTTCGGCGCCGAAGCGAACCCCTTGGTGACATTCACCTCAACGTCAATCGAAGTAACAGACGAAGAGACCGGCAAGATCACCGGCGATCTGACCATGAATGGCATTACGAAGTCCGTCGTCTTGGACGCAACACTGAACCAGTTGGGCGATCATCCGATGGAAAACCGGCCCTGGGCCGGGTTTGACGCGACGACGAAGCTGCTGCGCTCGGATTTCGACATGGGCCAGTTCGCCCCGTTTGTCGGGGATGAGGTTGCGATCGATATCTCGATCGAAGCAATGGTGCCCGCTAAATAATCGAAGCCTCATACTTTACCACAAGGGGCGCGCGATTCCTCGCGCGGCCCTTTTTTCGTCTCGATGGTGCAGGGTCTATTCTGGCTTAGTTGCCACCAGTTCTATCCGGACCTCCACAGCAAACCCGACAGAGCTTTCGTCCGGATAGGCCATTCCCATGCCGAAGTCACGGCGGTCCAGAACCGTGCCGCCCGAGGCTTTGGCCGTGCGTCCTGTCACCTCGAGATCGAAGTCGAGCGTGACGGAAACACTCTGCCCGACCAGTGTCAGGGAGCCGGAGGCTTGGTGCTTCGGTCCGCCGATTTGCACGATGTTGCCCTGAAACACGGCGGTATCATGGGCGGCGACATCGAAGAACTCGGGGCCTTTCGCCTGGTCCGTCACGGACCCAAGTGTAAGGGAGGTCGTATCGATCACCGTCTTAACGGCGCCTGTTCGGGTTACTTCATCATACTCGATCTCAGCCTGCCAATTGGCAAATCCGCCGGTGACCTCGGCCCCCATTTGCTTGATTGTGATCGACAGGCTGCCGTCCTGCACGACCCATCCTTCGGTCTGTTTAGCAGGGAATTGTGACGCGGCTTCCACGTTGTGAGCGGGGCCAAACACGGTCAGGGCGCCGCCGATTGCAAAGGTCCAGATCCCTATTGCGGCGAGAACGGAGGCCGTCTTGCCGGGGTGAGTGGCCGCCTTGCCGGCAGCCCGTCCGTTCCACATGCGGGCCAAGGTGCCATCGCGGTCAATCAGCGCGTGTTTAATTGCGCCCCCGATATGCGCCGCGACCATCGTTGCCAAAACGATCCCCGCAATCCAGTGAACATTGGCTGCCGCACCGGCAAGGCGCTCCGATTTTGGAATAAACGGCAAGCTTTGGGGGAAGGGCCACCAGATTGGCGCAAATCCCACTTCGGCCGAATGGATCACCCAGCCGGAAAGCGGGAGCACGAAGATGGCGGCGTAGAGCACCCAATGCGCCGTGTCCGCGGCGAAGGTTTCGAGGCGCCGTTCGGGATGGAGAGGCACGGGACGCGGTTGCGAGATTGCCCAGCCGACCCGCAATACTGCCAAAGCCAAGATCGTCACGCCGATCGTCTTATGGGTCGAATACAACAGCTGAAGGAAGGCCACGGTATCGCCACTACGCGGCGTGAACTTCCCGATCAATCCAAGTGCTATGTCTGACAGCACCAGGAGCGCGATGCTCCAATGGAAAAAACGGGCGACGCGCCCGTAGCTGGCGGTTGTGTTTGATATCATCGGACCCTCGCATGTCTTGACTGGGTTTCCGATATCAAGACTTCGCCGCCAGCACATTCCGTTGTTTTCACACAACCTCTGTGCGCAGATGGAAAAGCCACGGTTTAGCGAGGCGCAACTCGGAGGGCAGGAGCCCGCATGCGCACGTCTTTCGGCTTAACTATCCATGCAATGTATGGGTGTTTGCGGGAGCGCAGCGTAATCTTGGCGATAGGTATTTCTCGCGCGGCGTCGCGGAATTAACGAATGGCCGATCTGGTGAAGCCGTGCTGTGGCGTCGAAAGGGGATGTGAGTGTCCGGTTTGGGCCGTTTGCGTCTACGGCGGAGACATACCTCAATTCCGATCTGGCGGCGCCGCGTAGATTAGCTCCGGCCGATGTGTTGTGCTCAGTAAACTCGCATTGTAGGCGCAAGGGCGAGGCTCTCAAAACGGAATTTCGGCTTCATCATCAGTAGTTTGCTTGCTGGACGCCGCTGCATGATCGACGATAAAGCGAGCACGCTCATAAAGCTCGTCGAAGGTAAGGATCTCTGGTTGGAGGAGATTGCGGCGGAAGTCCTCGAAGGCCCTGTAGCGAGCAGAGTTCAAACCGTGTTCGGTATGGAACTGCCTCAGATTGCCGACGACGAGAAATGATCTTGGCTGGACCGACATAAGCTCTTCGCCGGTAGGGTTACCTTGCTCATCGGTAAGGCTGTGATGTGTGTCGAGAACTTCGCTTGCGGCACGCAAAGTCTCCTGGCATTGCGCCACTGATCCGCTCAGCTCGATCGAGGGTGCCCAAGTCCCAGGGCGGTATTCGCTTTTCCTCAGAAGTTCTGTAGAGCTTTTCTTGATCTCGACAAGGCACAACGCGTTGATAGCCGCACGTGTCTTCATAATACCGTCCGGGATCTTGCCCGGCGTGACGAGACTCGACCCCCTAATCGTTTGTTGCAGTTTCCGGCCGTCAAGACCGGTCGTGAAAATGTAGCTGAGTCCATAACCAAAAATCCATTGATTACGCTCAAAGAACGCCTGCCAGTCGTTCTCGGAAATTTCGCCGTGATCGTCGAGCATGTCAGAGAAAAGCTTTAACTGCTCACGACGGAAGGCGAGTGCTACCACGTCTTCGGTGGTGATCTCGCTGCGTGCAAATTCGGCCACTATATCGGGCCGATCTTGGAGAAGCTTTCTGGCCGCATCATCTGGCATATGAACAAGTCGCAAATCGGCTTCGTTGACGGTGAACTTATCAGGGCCTGGGATTTCGACGCGCCGAATATTATCCAAGAACGTCATTAGCTTCGCGATCTGCTCACCATATAGCACGACCTGATCGCCAATCGGGTTCCCAGTTTTTGTGCTCCATCTCTGAATGTGGAGATGCGTAATGCCCCGCCCGTCCTCGACGAAGCGCGCCTTTACCTGTTGAATACCGGTCTGCGTCTCATGAAGGACGTATTGCTCACCTTCCTTTACAAGCTCTTTCAATGGACCCACCTCGAAACGTTTCCAACCGAAACGGTAGACGGCATCACGTCCTGGGAAACCGAAGCGCTTCGAGATATAGAACCTGTGGGGCCGACGGTTGTGCGCATGCTCAAGTTCATTGGGGTCGATTTCCTGCATCAGATGTTCCGCAATCAGACTATCGGCCGATTCTATCCGGCGATGCCGTTGGATCGCAACATCGCTGTCTGAATGGCCGCTTCTACTTAGCAACTTATTGACCCGCACCGGCCTCCGGGGCCGCGCCGCAGCATAGAGATAGTTGGGGAACGGCGGCTTTTGGCCGGTCGCAACAATGTTTCGGCCCAATGCGAGAGCTAACTTAACGCTTGCCTGTAGATGGCGCCTATGACCTTTGTGAGATCAACCAATTTTGCAATGCGCAGTTAGGAAGGTCGGACTGGATCGCGGCCAGCCGCCCTCCCCACCAATTGACGAACGTGAACAGAGAGGTTCGGCTCGCTGGAAGTTTATGTTACCCGTTACAGGCAGGGCTCTCGTATTGCATCGCCCACTTTGCCCTCACCGCGACATCCACCAGTCGGCGCTGCCGGTTGTCGATGCGGCGCCAAGCCGAACGGAAGTCGCGATGGGACATTGGGAGCAGGTCATCCCGCCCGAAGGCAAGGGCGATCGTAATCGCCTCGCTCGTTGAGAGCCCCCTAACTGCCTCCTGTGCTTTCTGTTGGCCGAGGAGAACCCGGCGGCAGGCCTCGGCATCCTGGTAGTTTGAGTTCAGCGCTGCGGATGCTTCCGGGTCGCCAGCGGTCTTCTTAAGTTCCGTGGGTTCGATGCCTTCAAGTTCGATATAAGTGGTCATGGTTTCGTTCCTTTTGTTGCTTGCCCATTTGGGTAGTCGGGAGATTGGAACTTTTTAGGAAACGCGAAACGGTTTTTTTCGGCGTGCCTCTTGCCAAGCGCGGGAACAGACGAGCGCCCATACCATCGGGCTGATAGTAGGCAGTCCGAACTCTTGTTGAGGCCCGGCTAAGTCGTGTTCAGGGTGCTGAGGAAATTCCGGCGAGGGCGGGAAAGTGTTGAGAACACCCAGTGTCCATCCCGTGCGGATGATGATTGGGCGTTTTCAACACCCTTCGGAAATAAGGGAATTTCCGGCGAAAGACAGCGGTATGCGCCGTCGCTGCCGCCTTGTCGTCACAGATCAAGCTCGACTTCAAAGCTACGTTGTCGCTCGACCATGTCAACGAATTCCTGAGCCGACGCGAGACCTGTGGAGTGATCGTAGTGCCGCTGGGCCGTTTGCTCGTCGCGCTGGCCGAGCAAGGCCGTGGCGGCACGCCCACCCGATACGAGGTGCTCGCTGGCTTCAGTGGCGACATTGTCACGCAGCCGATGGACTGAGACACGCACACCGAAAGCGCGCTCTGTCAAATCGCCTGTAAGCCGACCGATCTGAGCCTCGCTGATTGCTGCGCCACGCGCGTGCATGGACGGAAATAGAGAGGCTCCATCGTCAAACAGTGGGCGATAGGAATGCCTGTATTCCTCCAGTGCAGACGCGAGCTTTTGACTGGATAGGGTTCGATCAAACGGGGCTCCCGCTTTCTGACCCTCAGGCAACTTCAGCATGCGGGCCGGGAGGTGAATGTGCACCATTCCCTCACATGGAATATCGATGGTCCGGTCGAACGCAAGCGCGGACAGTGCCCGGGCACGTTGTGGCAATGCAACCGCGACACTCAGAAGGATGCCGTTCCGAAAATCCTTCGCGGCATGCAGGCCGCGAAGATGACGGGACCGGGCTTGCTGCATAAGGTCGAAGCCAAGATCATAGATCCGCGAAGCACCAACGAGTTGGGCGCCTGTTTTCGTCGTGGAGCCGGCTTCTGCCGCGCGTTCACGCCAATCGCAGGCCACAAACTCGCAGGCTTGCGAGGAGAACCCCGGCATGACGAGCTTGATCCCTGTAAGTATGCGGCTGATGTAATCTGACGCCGTTCTTACCGAAGCCTTCTGAGTCACTACCCTTGCGTAGCCCTCGAGCGTTCCACCGGTTGGCGACATCGGAAGATCCTGCGCTCTGCAATACGTAACCCATCCGCTCAACGCGCGAATGACGTTCTGTGTATGCGCGGCACTCCAGAGAACCTGTCCCTTCTTGCGGACGCCAGCTTCGGAAACCTCGATCCGTTCAGCGAGGATTAGTTGCCATTGATCGGGAAGGTCGGAAAGGCGCATTCTTGCCGTTTGCCATGAGGTCCGACGAGGCGACTTTGGGGTCACCCGCGCTTCGCGCAGAACATTGGCAAAATGGGCGCAGCGTTCAGCGCCCCAGACCTCAGCCGCCACCTGTTGGACGTAGGCAAACTCCATCAATGCAGGCGCTCCGATCTGTTGCAGCCTGCCGCTGAGATGGCACTTGAGGTCATCCTGCCCCGGAGGGGAGGAACCGGGGCCGGCGCAGCGAATACGGGCCAATAGAGCGAGGTGTTGATTCATGTCTTGAAGCTTTCCTTTGGTTGCCTCGCGCCCTCAGGCGGCGGGGCGTCTGTCCAGTCGCGCGAGCCACTCGTCAAAAACGAGGCTCTCGTCGAGCTCGGCATAGTGATTGATTGTCGTCTGCAATTTCTTATGCCCAAGCAGGCGTTGCACCTTGGGCAAGTTATCGAGGCTGTCTTTCAGCCAGATCCAGCCGATCAGGTGGCGATAGAGATGCGGATTGATGCGAACGCCGACTTTTTGGTGCAACCTCTTTGTCACCCGATGCAGAAGGCCTGAGTAGTAGCCATTAGCGTTCGTCTTTCCCTGTCCGGGAAAGAGATATGGGTTTTCCTTCTGGAATGGTGCCAGCATCGTTGGGCGCACGATCTCTAAATACGTTTTCAGGAGTCTGCTCGCCGTCGTGCCCAGCTGAACAGTCAAATCAGCATCACCTGCACTCCGCATCTTCACTTCCGAAGCGGGCACTACGATACGAGCGCGGCCATCGGACCACGCGATCCAATCGAGACGCGCACGCAGAACATTGGCACTGCGAGGGGCTCTTGCCAGCAAGATATCGTGGGCCAAGGTGGCCATGATATCTCGACCGAGGTCAGGGTCGAGCACCTCGTCAGGCGGTGGGAGCACTCCGTTCTTTTTCTGGCAGGCTTTACGCTTCGCCTTGATCGATGCGTCTATGTCCGCAAGCAGCATCGCACTCAGGTCGATGGTCTGCTGAATGCGGGTGTCATTAAACAGCCTGAGCTTGGACATGTTCCGCGGTGCGATGCCCTGATAGTTCACCTTATGCAGCGCGATCGTATCATCGAGTTCACGGAGGTCCTCCGGCGACCGGTTCAGATAGTCCCGGGCGATCTTGCGCGCCGTCTTGAGAACGCTTGTGACGTAAGCACTCGGAAAATCGCCTTGGTTGACTTCGCTAAGGGTCTCCGCCGCGACGTCGAGGAATTCCGGATCGGTGAGTTCTTCGATGGTCTCGGGCACGACGTCAGCCGACGATGCAACAGCTTTAGCCAGCGACTTAATGTATCCGCGCCGTGTCTTTAAGGTTTCGGCTTTCCAAGTGTGTTTGCCGACCAGGAAACCCGCTTGGCGCAACAACTCCGACCGGCTTGGGGCATCCTGTTTAGTGGACTGACCGGGCCTTTCGGCTTTCTCCTGCCGTTTGGCGCGCAACTTGGCCTTCTTGTCGCTGATTGCGCCGGTAGCCTCTTGTTGATCCATTCGCGCAATGAACTCGGCCCGGGACAGTCCATCGCGTGATGCCACCCCCTGTGCCCAGAGTGCCACCCTGGTGTCGAATTCCTCCATCAGCGGCGCGAGTATCGCGTCATCTACACCGAATTTGTCGCGTGCGTCGTCAAAGGGGTGGCAAGCGGTCGCAAAGTCGAGGTGCGCCAACATTGGTTCAGACGAGAGGTGGCTCAGCAGTGTTGATATCTCGCGAACCTGCTTTTCGCACCGTGCAGCGCTCTTTGAGGATGTCTCGACGCGGTAGTTGTAAAAAGCCGCGAGGGTCGCGGTGGTGATCTCATCCGGAGCAATTCCCTCCTCGTGCAGAAAGACGAGAAACGGGCCGCAGGCGTATTTTGCCGACCACGGGAGGGCGCTATCTTGAATGGCTTTATAAGCTCTCTGATAGTGCCCGGCTATATCATTGATAGAGCGTTTGCGCTCCCGCGGCTGGCCGCGCCCAGCGGCGTTTACGAGCGTCGAGCGGTAGGTTGCATAGCTTCCGCGGCTCAGATTGAAGCGCGCCGCCTCATTGTTATCGAAAAAGTCAATTACATCCTGCTTGCAAACTTGTTTCAGTTCGGGGGCCCACCCGGCATTTCGGCACAACCAACGTAGCTTTGAAACGAGACCATTTTTTCCTTGGCGCAGGGCTTTTTCGATCAAATCGGCATAGGTCACACAGGCAATCGCTTGCGCTCCAAACAGATCCAACCCGGTAGCTGCAGATAGCGCCGAAAGTGTCGAGTGGCGCGGCCGAAGACCGGGAATGTTCAGGATGTCGCTGACGGCTTTCGGGTTCAGCCCGGCACGGAGAGACAACGCGCGCATGCTTTCGCCACTGGTTTCCAGGTAATCGCGTAGGGTTTGGTCAAGTGTCATGGAGTTTCCCTTTCAGGTTCGCGGGGGATTTCGAGTTCGAGGTCCGGCCTCACAGGGTCAGGCCGGACTCGAAGCTCGAAGATCGCCAGCCACTCGTCCTTGATCGTCCACGATTTGCCGAGCTTCGCGGCTTGAAGCCTCACAAGACCTTCTGGTGTCGGGCAACCGTGGTTGATCCAGTCCCGGATCGTATGAGGATCTCGGTTGAAGATTTCCGCGACTTCGTTGGCGGTGTAATAGACAGGCTTTTTCATGATGTTCCTCCATTGGGTTACGGAGGAAATAGGTTCCGGACGGCTTTCTCGGAAATTTCCGGAACAATAAAATTGGACCTCTGATCGCACAAAATGGACCGCAGATCAGGGCGCTTCGTCGACCCCTGGAAAGGAAAAGTGTCAAACCGGTAAGAGGTATCTACTACCGGAATGACACCTTTTTTTCCGAAACCAACCTATTTCTTCTCGGTCTTCCGAACCGGACTCATCTCCCTCCTGAACAAAACAGGAAGAGAGCGATGACTTTGGAAAACCGAAACCTGCCGGCCCGTGACAACTCAGGTCGGTTCTGCAATTCCGGCGCCTATCACGTGCCTTATGCATGCCGCCCAACCACCTTCACCCCGGCATCTGATGCGCGACCAGTGCTAAGGTCGGCTTTGACCCAAGCGAACAGAACTTTGCGTGAGGCGACCGAAGGCGACGGTGTGCCCAGCGTCGTCATTCGGGCCAGCCCCGGGGCCGGAAAGAGCACACTTGAGCGAGAGCTTATGGCCGAACGCGCGGCTGACGGGCAACTTGTTAACGTTGCCTTCCATGTGCCGACACTTGCTTTGGCTGCGGAAGCGACACGCGAAGCGGAGGGCCTTGGCCTGTCTGCCCAAGCCATTCGCGGCAGGTCTGCACTAAGGCCTGACGGAAATGGTCCGATGTGCGCCAAGGCCGAGCTGGTCGAGCAGGCAAGTCGGATTGGGCTCTCCGCAATGGAGCATTTCTGCGAAAGGAAGGCGGAAGATGGCACAATTGAACGATGCCAACACTTCGAGGGATGCGCATATCTCGGGCAATTCAGAGTGGACGCGACCTGCCACTTCCTCGCGACTGCATACTTTGCCTTGCCGAAGCAACCAGGCGTAGACCCGGCACTAAGGGTCGTGGACGAAACCTTCTGGAAGAACTTTCTCTGGATCCGAGACATCGATCCCGTCACCTTCAAGGCACCCCGGACCTATTTTCCGACATCAGTCGCCGCAGATCATGCTCATCTCTTGAAGGCGGCAGCGCAAGTCGTCGGGAAGCTTTGTGCTGGGGAAAGCCCGTTGGCATTGCCTTATTCTGCAAGCGATTTGGAGGCCCTCGCTGAGCTTGAGCGCAAGGACCAGGCACGAGCATCTGACATTCGCCCGGACCAGTGTCTCCTGACCCAGAAAAGAAAACTGGAGAAGGCCGCTCGGGCGCATCGGAAGGTTTCACGCTTCGCGGCTGTCTGGGAAGTTTTGGCCGAGGCAAAGCGTTTGGGGCTGAGCGAGTGCGAGCGGCTCCGCCTATTTACAAATGGTGACAAGGAGGTTCTGCGCGTGATGCGCAAGCAGCCGCTGCCGCACAAAGAACCGACGCTCGTGCTCGATGCCGACGCGGATGCCGAGATCTTGGCTGCTGTCGGCTGTAATATTCAGGCAGAGCATGAACTGACCCTGCGGCCTCAGGCTCATGTCGTTCAGGTCCATGATCACCAGATGTCCATCACCGCATTACTGGGCAGTAAAAGCCATCGCGACGGGTGCAGAGGGGTAATCGCGAGAGAGGTGCTGCGTGATCGACAAACGAAGAACTCAGGCGTGCTTGTCGGCGCGACTCGAGCGGTTGTGCAGAAATTTTTCGAGGACGCCAAACATGATTTCAGTTCAAAAAGTGAGGCCGAGATCAACCAGATCATGCTTGGCACAAAGCTACATGGGGCACGATGGCTCTGGTTCGGAGGTAGGTCGTTGGGATCGAACCGCTACAAGGACTGCTCCGCAGTGATCGTTCTTGGTCGTCAGGAGTTGCCTGTCTCGACGCTGGAGGATCAGGGGCGCGCACTGTGGGGAGATACACATGGGGAACCGCTGAACTTTGTGGCGCCGGATATGAAGGGAGGGCAATGGCTACCCTTGGTTGAACTGCCATATGAAATGGCAGACGGGAGCGGCATGGCGGTGAAAGTGCCATGTCATCCCGACCCCAGGATACGCCGGGTGCAATTGCAATCACGTGAACTCGCAACGCGCCAATTGGTCGAACGCATCCGACTGGCGCGTGCAGCCTACCGTAAGCGCGTCATTCTGGTTTGCAATATTCCTATTCCAGGCCTTCCCGTAAATGAGTTGGTCTCGTGGAATGCCCTTAAAGGGGACCGGATCGACGCCGCAATTGCTATTTCTTTGGTCGAAAATGGATTTGCTCAGTTCAAACAGAGAGAGATCGTCGAAAACGCCCCTGGAGTGTTCGGAACGATCGATGCGCTCAAGGGAGAACTTGGAGAAAAGAAGTCATCGGCGGCCCTGATCCGACGTTTCAAACGGTTTGCTAAGCCTTTAGGCGGAAAACTTCGTCTAAGGGATTGTAGGCGGCCTCCGCTTGATGCGGCAACCCCCTGGTCGGTCGAACTACTGCTGCCTGAGAATGCGGCTCCCGGGCCGCGCGGGTAACATCCTCGCTGGCATGCTACCAAGCAAACAAAAAAAGGAGTTTTTGAAATCCGCTTCGATCTAATGCTCTGGCTGCAAGAAAGGATACTGCTAAGAACAACGAAAATTATTCGCCCCTGAGAGGAATCGAGGTAGATTTGATTTCCTGGGCTGAAGAGGGGGGGAGAGCGCCCTCGGTCGTTTGACGTCTGGCATCTGGATGATGAGCAGCTTGAGGCTATTCGGGAGACTTTAATTATTGAATACGCAGAAGATATCTCTGCCGTCACGATGACGTCCGAGGAGAGTTTAGTTGCAAGAAAGCCGATCATCTTTTCTGGCTATGTCTTTCACCGTCGAGGTTGTATGGCGCGTTCGCGATAAATCGACGCAAGCGCTCAGGATCGTGCGGACGATCTCGGCCGCTCACCCGAGCCAAGTAGGCCATATAGGCGATGGTCACGCCAGCCAAAACGACTGAAGCGATCGACACGATGATGTCAAAAATAGCCATTGCCCCTCCTTTGAGCCGTCGCCCAGGTTCACACTGAACACTATAGAACATAGCACGGTTCTGTCGCAGTCCATACCGAACCACGCGTTTTACAGGGGGTCCTTTTGCTTGTGACGAAGACCCGCTCCTACTTAGCGAGTGCCAACGGGAACGGGCAAAGCGTCTGAAAGTGCTCCGCGACCTGCCGCACCTTGTCATGGGGCAGTCCCATATCTGACACGAAGGACAGCTGAAGCTCCGGGGAGACTTCAGAGAAGAAGGAGAAGGCCGGCCCCATGGCAGACTGAGCGGCCTCCATGTCCGAGATTGCGGTGGCAATCTGACAAGCGGATAGGTTCTCACCATATGGCGCGTTCACTGTTCCGAGAATCTTCGATGCGACATGCACCATGCTTTATCTCCTTGCCCATATCGCATGGTCGGCCTTCTTCCGCACAATGATCTCTTGGGCCCCGGCGCTCGCCTTCATCAAGTGACACTTCCACATACTCTCTCATGTGCGCTACAGCCAATGTAGGAATCATGTCGCAGAAGAGGTGGGGATCACCCGTTAATCTCGATTTTGGAACCTCTTAATCCACAATCAAGCTTTCTAACCAACTGTGTTTAGGCGGCAATGATGCGGATTTAGCGCCGCCCGGTTTTACCGTCAATTTTGTGATAAACTCGGTTCAGCAGAGTAGGAGCACCGGGATGACAGACCCAAAACCGGATGAATCAGACCCCGAGTGGGAGGAATGGTTTATAAAGAAGATGGGCCAGCCTGGGCCCGACGAGGAAGCGTTTTTCGAACGACTGCGGCGCCTTGGGCTTGGAGTTGGCCTCGATGAGAACGGGAACGTTGTTTATGACAAAGACCTTCCCGAAGCCAAGAACGGGCTTGAAGAATAGACCCTGCCCACGGCGCCGTAGTGTTAGTGATCTCTGAAACCCCTCACCTGCTGTGACGTTTCGGATACCGACAGCGGCAAGAGATCAACCATATCTTGCAACGATACGCCGAGCCCATCGGTCCGCACCAACCTTGTTAGTTGAAGTTCATCGATTAATAGGCCATATATGACCAGTAATAATATTTTACAAGCCACATAAGGCCGGTAATGTCGAATTTTCGCGCCCAGAGAGCTTTGGTAAACCTTGGCCGCAACATCAAACAAGCGCGCCTCGCGCGTCGTCTTGCCATGCTCGATCTCGCCGAACGCGCAAGCGTGTCAGAAAAGACGATCCAGCGTCTGGAGCGGGGCGATGCGGGCGTGGGCATCGGGAAACTGGCCGGGGTGCTTGCGGCGCTCGGCGAGCCCGATGCCCTCGCGGAGATCCTGCGAATAGAAGAGGATGCTGTGGGCCTGTCCCTCGCACTCGACGCAATTCCTAAGCGGGGGATATCCTATGTAAAGCGCGGCGGCGCACGAGCTCCGGATAGCCACCATGAGGCCGACGGTGATGATGATGAAGGCGTAGGCTTCTGATGGCCCCGGGCACCCCGGAGCAGAAGGTCACCCATGTCTGCCTTGGAAGCGCACTCTTGCCAGTTGGTAAGCTGCGGTTCACCCAAGGGTCGCGCCGTCATCATTCCGAATTTCAATATTTCGAAAGCTGGCTCAACGATGCCCGAGCCTTCGCGATCGCACCTCACCTGCCGCTCGGATTGACGCCCTCCTATGTGTCCAAGGCATCCACAGGCGATCAGCGCGACAGCCTGCCTTCCGTCCTTAAGGATGCGACCCCTGATGCATGGGGGCGTCGCTTGATGGCGCGCGTTCACGGCGCGGACCTCAGCGAATTCGACATGCTTACCCTATTGGATGATGCCACGCGTCAGGGTGCACTCCGGTTCACTGAAGAAGGCGGCGGAATCATTATTGGACATCGCACACCGGTGCCGAACCTCAACCAGCTTGACACACTACGGAAGATTGCGGTCAGGGTCGAACAGCGACGCGAGGTGTCGCGCGAGGAACTGCAGCTGATCGCAGGCGCCGGCGGCTCGATTGGTGGCGCACGACCAAAGGCAACTGTGCAGGACCGCGACGCGCTCTGGATTGCTAAGTTCTCGTCTCTGGGAGACCAGAGCCCTGTGGAGCGCATCGAGGTCGCGACGCTACAGTTGGCGCGGGAATGCGGTCTGAGAGCGCCAGACGCACGGCTAATGCTGGAAAACTCTGGCCATCCAGTGGCCCTGATCAGACGCTTCGATCGGCGGGCGGGCGCGCGTGTCCCTTACTTTTCTGCGCGCACAGCTCTTAATCGATCCGGTGCGGAGCAGGGCTCTTATACAGAGATCGCAGAGGCGATCCGGATGATCAGTAAGGCTGCGCGGGCAGATCTGCATGAGCTTTGGGCCCGAATGGTCTTCAACGTCCTTGTCACCAACACGGATGATCACCTGAAGAACCACGGGTTCATCTATGCCGACAACGGCCTTTGGCGGCTCTCTCTGCTCTTCGATGTGAACCCACAAGCGGGCGGCCATCGCTACCTTGAGACGGCGATCATAGAAGAAGGGCCATTTAAGGCGTCACTCGACCTTGCGGTTGCCGCTGCGGAGTTTTTCGATCTATCGGAAAACGAGGCGCGCAAGCGCGCGCGTGCGATGGCCTCGCTCATCGCCAACCGGTGGAGACCTCTCATGCGGCAATTCGGTATTGGTGGAGAAGATCTGAGGTCTCTCGCAGACGCCTTTGAACACGGCGAGGCAGAGAAGGCTCTTAGCCTCTGATCAACAGCCGTCGATCTCTCGGCGGCTACGCCACGGTTGAGCGTTTCTGAGCCTCGAAGCGCTACGTCCGCTTTGAGCCTATTTTGTTGAAAAACTCTTCCTTGATCGCGGCCTGAACTGCTGATTCAATCCCTTTATTCGGGGGGAGTATTGGCGATGATGGGACCACGACAGGAGGCGCAACCGGCGCTGTTCTACGAGTTCTCGCTGGAGGATCATGTTCCCCAAGATCACCTGCTTCGATCCATTGATCGGTTCGTCGACCTGAGTAGCATCCGCGCCCACCTTGCGGATTTCTACAGCCATACCGGCCGCCCGTCGGTCGATCCCGAGCTGCTGATCCGGATGTTGCTGGTCGGCTATTGCTTCGGCATTCGTTCTGAGCGACGGCTCTGCGAAGAGGTGCATCTGAACCTCGCGTATCGCTGGTTCTGCGGCCTCGATCTGAGCGACCGGGTCCCGGATCACTCGACGTTTTCCAAGAACCGGCATGGGCGTTTTCGCGACAGCGAACTGCTGCGCCACCTGTTTGAGACGACTGTCGCGCGCTGCATCGCCGAAGGTCTGGTCAGCGGCCAGCGAATGG